>JAICMB010000127.1 GCA_025929455.1 Bryobacteraceae bacterium
GAAAATGAATTTCGAATTACGCGGCGTGATGCGCAGCACCCGGCCGGCGCGGTGATCGGAACCGCGAAAACGGCGGAGTACACGGATAAAACCGCCGCGTTCGGAACGCAGTACGAATACACCATACAGGCCATCAAGGGCGCGGCGGAGAGCGAGCCCACGGCGTTGGTAACGATCAAACCGGTTGACACCTTTCCTCCCGCGCCGCCGAGCGGCCTTTCAGCCTCGGCCGTCGCCGGTTCGGTTGAGCTTACGTGGGAGCGCAATACGGAGCCGGATTTCAAGGGCTACCGGGTGTATCGCGCCAAAGGCGGCGGAGCGTTTGCGGCGATTACCACAGACGTCCCCGCGCCGGCTTACAGCGACCATGATGTACAGGCAGGCAACGTATACCGGTATCGTGTGACGGCGGTGGATCAAGTGGGCAACGAGAGCGCGCCGGGCACAACGGTAGAGGTGCAGGCGAAGTGAAGCAGTACCGTTACAGTCTGAATGGTGAAACGCAGAGCGGTCCGGAACTGCCGGCGGGGGCGCGACTGCTGCCGCCGTGCGCGCCGACCAAGATCGTTTGTGTGGGGCGGAATTATCCGGAGCACGCACACGAGTTGGGAAATGAGCCGCCGAAGGAGCCACTGATATTCCTGAAGCCGCCGTCGTCGCTTATCGCTTCGGGCGATGCGATCGTGTATCCAGCGATTTCGGAGCGTGTCGATTACGAAGGCGAACTCGGCGTGGTGATCGGCCGGCGAGCGCGGAATGTGGCAGCGGGGGATGCGCTCGAATATGTGCGTGGGTACACATGCGTCAACGACGTCACGGCGCGCGACCTGCAGCGCAAGGACGGCCAGTGGACCCGGGGCAAGGGATTCGATACGTTTTGCGCGGCCGGGCCGTGCTTTGAAGACGAGTTCGATGACGCAAATGCGCGTGTGCGCACGTATCTCGATGGCGAGTTGAAGCAGGACGGCGCGTGCGCCGAGATGATGTTCAGTGTGAATGATATAATCGCCTACGTTAGCGCATTCATGACTCTCGAACCGGGCGATTTGATCGCTACCGGAACGCCTCCCGGCGTGGGGCCCATGCAGCCGGGCAGCCGGGTCAGAGTAGAGATCGATGGTATAGGCGCGCTCGAAAATCCGCTCGTGAAAGGTTGAAATTATGAAGTTTTTCCTGGATACCGCGAATCTCGACGAACTAAAGAAAGGTGTGGCGTGGGGCATTGTCGACGGCGTAACGACAAATCCGACGCTGATCGCGAAGGAAGGCGTTGCGATGGAGGAACAGATCCGGCGCATTTGCGACGTCGTGGACGGCGATGTGAGTGCGGAGGTGGTTTCGACCGCGTCGAAGGAGATGGTCCACGAGGGGAACAAGCTCGCGGCGATTCACAAGAACGTCGTTGTGAAACTGCCGCTGACGCGCGACGGAATCGCAGCCTGCTCGACGCTGAGCAAGGCCGGCATACGGATCAACGTGACGCTCTGCTTCTCGGCGGGACAGGCGCTGCTGGCGGCGAAGGCGGGCGCGTATATCATCAGTCCGTTTGTAGGCCGGGTGGACGATATTGGATGGAACGGCCTGGATTTGGTCGAAGATATAGTCACGATTTATAGGAATTATGGCTATAAGACGCAGGTTTTGGCGGCGTCGTTGCGCTCGGGGCTGCACGTGATCGAGACGGCGAAAGCGGGCGCGGATATCGGGACGATGCCCTTCAAGGTGCTGGATATGCTGTTCAACCATCCGCTGACGGACCGGGGCCTGGAACAGTTCTTGAAGGACTACAACAAGGTCTTTCAGGCGCAGCCGGTGGGATAGAGCCGCGCGAAAGCACTTTAGCAGAAAAGGGCAGGCAGCAAGATTGCCTGCCCTACTTATTTGAGAGCACATGCTTTGCGGATTAGCGAGATAAGGTGTCATGTTCTGCTGGACCCCGGGTGCGATATCGGGGCGACCAGTTCGGCGCAGGACGATATTGTCATAGAGATCGAGACCGATGACGGGTTGATCGGCATCGGGGAAGCGGACGTAAATCCGTGGATAGCGCGGGCGTGTATCGAGGCGCCGAGCACACACACCATGGGAATGGGACTCAAGGAGATGCTGCTGGGCGCGGACCCTATGGAAGTCGAGGCCCTGTGGGACCGCATGTACGTGGGGTCGGCGATGAACGGCCGGCGCGGTGCGGTGGTGCATGCCATGGGCGCGCTCGATATGGCTCTCCACGACTTACGCGCCAAGGCGCTCGGGAAACCCTGCTATGAACTGCTGGGCGGCGCGGTGCGGGAGAGCATCACGCCGTACGCATCGCTGCAACCGGAGGTGAGCTCGTTCGACGAATATCGCGCTTCGATCATTGCGTGGGCGCGCAAGGCGAAAGCGCTCGGGTTCAAAGCCGCAAAAGCGGAAGTGACGCCCTGCGGTCCATACGCGCATAAGGGGCTGAATGCGACGCACCGCCAGATGACGGATCTGATCGGGGAGATTCGCGCGGCGGTGGGTCCGGAGTTCGTGCTGATGGTGGATGTGCAGTACGCTTTCCCGGATGCCGATACGTGCTTGCGCGCGATCCGCGAGTGGCGCGAGTTCGATTTGTATTTTGTCGAGACGCCGCTTTCGGCCGACGATCTGGACGGATATTACCGCGTCGCAACCGAGCAGCCGATTCCGATTGCGGCGGGCGAGTGGCTAGCGACACGGTTTGAATTTCTCGACCTGATGGATCGTGGGCGCGTCCAGGTCGTGCAACCGGACATCGGGCGCGTGGGCGGCTTTACGGAAGCCAAGCGGGTGTGCGATCTGGCGCGCGAGCGCGGACTGCGGATAGTACCGCACCTTTGGAAAACGGGCATCTCGATTGCCGCGGCGGCGCACCTGGCGTCGGCGACCCCGCACTGTACCTTTATCGAATATCTGCCGCCGGAGTTGTGCGAATCGGCGCTGCGCAAGGAACTGGTCGCGGGCGGCGTTCGGATGGAGAACGGCGAAGTGCCGATCCCGCGCGGTCCGGGGCTGGGCGTCACATTGAATCGCGAGGCGATGGCGCGGTTTGAGGAGACGGCACGCGCACGGTCGGCGGGCGCGTGATGGACGCGCGCGTTGCAATCGTGACCGGCGGCGCGTACGGAATCGGGCGCGGCATTTGCCGCCTGTTCGCAAAGCGCGGCGATCGCGTGCTGATCGGCGATATCGACGATGCGCGCGGGCAGGCGCTCGAGTGCGAACTGCGCGACTCAGGCGCGGAGGCGCGCTTCGTTCATGCGAATGTGCGCGACGAAGCGAGCGTGAGGGCGATGGTGGACGCGGCGGTGGCGGCGTGGGGGCGCATTGACACGCTCGTCAATAATGCGGGGATCGAGAAGTACGCGGAGCCGAGCGACTTCACATTAGAGGATTGGGAGGCGATTGTCGGGACGAATCTGCGCGGCGTCTTTTTGTGCTCGCGCGCGGCGTTTCCGCATTTGCGCGAAGCGCGCGGGGCGGTCGTAAACATCGCGTCGGTGCAGGCGTTCGCGAACGTCCCGAAGCTGTCCGTGTACGCGGCGACCAAGGGCGGCGTGATGGCGCTCACGCGGAGCATGGCGCTCGATTGGGCGCCGCAGGGTGTGCGCGTGAATGCGGTTTGTCCGGGCGCCATTTATACAGGCATGACGGAAACGGAGCTGGCGGGGAGCGCGGACCCGGACGCGGAGGTACGTGCGATTGGCGAGGCGATACCGATGGGACGGATCGGACAGCCGGAGGACGTGGCGAGCGCCGTTTATTTCTTAGCGTCTGAAGATGCGGCGTATGTTACGGGCGCGGCGCTGGTGGTCGATGGAGGGCTGCTGACGAAGATTTCGGCCTAGCCAACCCAGCCTCAGAGCCCCTGTTTATTTCATTTCCGGGCTGGCTGCCGTTGCTGGTTCACTCGACCAGTTCTGCCGGATCACCATCGTCTGATCGGAGAAGAACGTCCGCCGGCCGGTGGTGTTGTAGACCTTGGGATTGGCGTTGATGTTGTAGCCCTGCGGCGTGGTGGTCAGGACGAAGGAGTAGCCGTCCTTTTCGCCGGAAGCGAGACTCGCCGGGATGAGATCTGAAGCCGTCGGTCCAGGACCGCCGCTAGCAGGCGGGCCCAGTTCGACCAGGGTCGTCGCGAACTTGCCGAACTGCGATAGATACTGCTGCTCGCCTGTGTGAATCGTACGGATTTCGTTGATCACGGCCGTTTCGTTGGCTGTCATGCGGGCGCTGCCTAATTTGGGGACCGCGATGCCGACGATGATGAGGATGATCGCGATAACGATCAGGAGTTCGATCAGGGTAAAACCGCGCTGCCGGGAACCCGTGCGCTGCGTGGGAAGAGAAGCCGGGCGGCAGGCGCGCGCCCTCCAGCGATAAACCGCCATATCAATCATTATGACGTGACTCCGGCCGGAAGCGTGTACGTTTTCGCGCCGCCCAGCCGCCGCAGGAGTTCCTCGGCGTACAGAGCGCCGTCCGGCGTCTCCTCATGCTTGAAAAACACGCAGGCGTCGCGACCGCCGGCGAGCATCTGGGCGGTGCGCTCCGCGATCTCGGCGCGGTCCTCCGGCGTGTACTCCGGCTTGCGCAGCCGCGCGTAGACGAACGGCGCCGTAAACACTTCCGGCACCACGAGTTTCTCCGATTCGGCAAGGCATAGGGCAGCGCCGTGCCGGGCGAGCAACGCATAAACTTCGTCGTTAAGCCAGGACGCGTTGCGGAACTCGAAGGCGCAGCGGATTTCGCGTGGCAGCGTTGGCAGGAAATCGCGTAGCACCGCCGTGTCGCATTTCAGGGTGGGCGGAGTCTGGAACAGCACCGGGCCCAGGCGCCGTGCCGTCCGCAGCGGGTCTATGGCGCGAAAAAACACGTCGGTAAACTCGCTGGGCTGCAGTTTCTGAATATGGGTGATGCGCATGTGCGCCTTGGCGGCGAACACGAATCCCGCGGGAGTGTCGTTGACCCAGGTTTCGAGCGCGCTCGCGGCGGGGAGGCGGCGGAACGTATAGTTCACCTCGACGGCGTTGAGCCGTTGCGCGTAGTAGTTGAGGAACTTTTTGGAAGGCAGCTTATCGGGGTAGAAGCCGGCTTTCCAGGAGGCGTACGCGAAACCGGAGGTGCCGGTGAAGAGACTGGCCACGCGCTTCAGTGTAGCCGTTTGGGAAGGTCGGTGCGGGCTCAAGTTTTCGCCTGGAGCTGCCGATAGAAACACCGTAGAAGCCGAACGCGTGAGGTTCCCGGCGGGGCCGCGCGCGGGCCACGATGATTCATCTGACACGCATTAACGCGGTGCCGCTGGTGCTGAACAGCGACCTCATCGAACACCTCGAGACCGTGCCGGACACTGTTATCTGCCTTACTAACGGACAGAAGTTTATGGTGCGTGAATCGGCGGCGGAGATTATCGACCGGATTGTCGAATTCCGGCGCAGAATCGGCGCGCACGCTGCCGGGAAGGATGCCGACAGTGGCTGCAGCGGGCGCTAAGAAGGCGAAGCGGCGGCCGGATTTGGGTTCGTTCGGCGGACTCGCCCTGGCGATGGCGGGTATATTAGCGGGCTTGCTGCTTGAGGGCGGCAAGATGCGCGACGTCGAGAGCGTTACGGCGGCGCTCATCGTGCTTGGCGGGACTCTAGGTGCGATCATGATCAATACGCCGGTTGGGGTGCTGCTGGGCGCCGTGCGGCGGCTCGGGGCGGTGTTTTTCGAAGAGGGGCCGCGAGAGATCGACGTCGTCGAAGAGATTGTCGGTTATGCCAGCAAAGCCCGCAAGATGGGGCTGGTTTCGCTCGAGCAAGACGCGGCGCAGATCGAAGATGCGTTTCTGCGCAAGGCGCTGAACCTGGCCGTCGACGGGACCGATACGCGCGAGTTGCGCGACATTATGCAGCTTCAAATGGACCTCGAAGAGCAACGGGGGCAGGCGGAGGCGAAGGTGTTCGAGAGCGCAGGCGGTTATGCGCCGACGATCGGCATTATCGGGGCCGTGATGGGTCTGATGCAGGTGATGAAGAATCTGGCGAATATCGACGAGGTCGGGCGCGGAATCGCGACCGCCTTTATCGCGACGGTCTATGGGGTGGCGCTCGCGAATATACTGCTGCTGCCGGCGGCCAACAAGATCAAAGCGCGCGTGCGGCGGCAGTGTGAGCTGCAGGAACTGATGCTCGAAGGCGTGGCGGCGCTCTGTGAAGGTCTAAATCCGAAGCTGCTGCGAGGCAAATTGGACGCATTTCTGGTCCAGGAGGCGGGCGTCACTGCAACGGCTGCATCCGCAGGGGCGCCCTCGGGCGCGACGGTCGCAGCGGCGGGCGACTAAGCATGCGTCGCCGGCGGCAGCGGCACGCCGAACATGAGAACCACGAGCGCTGGCTGGTGTCTTATGCCGATTTCATCACTCTGCTGTTCGCGTTTTTTGTGGTGATGTTTGCGAGTTCGCAGACCGACCGATCTAAGGTCAAGCAGATTTCCGATTCCGTGCGCAAGGCGCTCGATCACAACGCGGTCACGTCCGCGGTGGCGAGCATCCTGGGCGGAACGGTAGATGAAAAAGGTATTGGAAACGCGCAAATGCGCGGGCCCGGTGGCGCAAAGTATTTGCAGGACACCACCTCGCCGGCAAATAGTGAATTGCTGTCCTCACTGCGGATCCTTTCCGAAGACCTCAAAAAGGAGATCGAGGACGGCCGGGTGCAGCTTACGCTCGGCCCGCGCGGCCTGGTGATCAGCTTCCGCCAGGCGGCGTTGTTCCCCTCAGGCGAGGACGTGATCGCGCCCGAACTGTACGCAAGCATCGAGAAGGTTGCGCGCGCCATCCGGCGCATCCCTAATCCGGTCCGGCTGGAGGGCCACACCGATTCCATACCCATCCACAACGCGCGCTTTCGTAGCAACTGGGACCTTTCGACCGCCAGGAGCATCGCGCTGCTGACTCTCATGACAGAGCGGTTCGAGGTGCCGGTGGACCGGCTTTCGGTAGCGGGTTACGCAGATACGGCGCCCATCGCGGCGAATTCCGATCTCGAGGGCAGACAGAAGAACCGGCGCGTCGATGTGGTGATCCTGAACGAAGCGGGGCGGAAGGGCGAGCCGCAACGCGCGGGCGGGTAGTGCGGCCGCCGCGTACCGCCGCGTTACCATGAGTACGTCCGTTCTATTATGCTGCGCTTCGTTCGATTTGTGTGTCTGCTCAGCCTTCCGCTCGCGGGTTTCGCGCAAAACCATGTGCAGCCCGGTACTCTCGCGCCTGACCATGTCCAGCCGGGGACGGTTGCGCCGGATCATGTTCAACCCGGAACCGCCGCGCCCACCGAAGATTTGCCGGAAGCCACTATCCGCACGTCCGTCAACATTGTGGTCGCGCCGACCACCGTGCTCGACAAGCACGGCAATTACGTGAACGGCCTCAGCGTGTCCGATTTTACGCTGTACGACAACGGCAAGGCGCAGCGGGTCAACGCCGATCTCGCCATGCAACCGATCTCGCTGGTGCTCGCGGTGCAGTGCAGCTACATGCTGGACGAGATCCTGCCGATGATCCAGCGGATCGGCAATCAGATCGCGGATCAGGTGGCAGGCGCCGACTCCGAGATGGCGGTGATGAAATTCGATAGCCGCATCAAAACTCTGCAGGATTTCACCTCCGATGGCGCCAAGGTTGCCGAAGCGCTGCGGACGATTACGCCGGGCACGAGTCAGGGCCGCCTGGTAGACGCCACGATCGCAGCCGTGCGCATGCTCAACCATCGCCCGCAAGACCGCCGGCGCATTCTGGTGTTGGTCAGCGAAAAGCGCGACATCGGCAGCGAGGCGCACCTGCGCGAAGCACTAACGGCCGCGCAATTTGCAAACGTGACCATTTACTCGCTGAACATCTCGCATCTTGAATCCATGCTGACCGGTAAGTCCATGCCCCCGCGGCCAAACCCCATACCAGCGACCGCACAGCACGTGCCGGGAGGGGCGCCTTTGACACCCAACACGATCATGCAGAATGAGGGCAACGGCAACTTCATCCCGCTGTTCGTCGAAATTTTCAAAGGCGCGAAAAGCCTTTTTGTCGACGACCAGCTCGACGTGCTCACGCGCTTCACGGGCGGCAAAGAGTATTCGTTCACGCGCACCAAGAACCTGGAGAAGTCGGTGGAGGCGCTGGGCATCGAGATTCACAGTCAATATCTGCTCAGCTACCGCCCGAACAACCTGGACGAAGGCGGCTTCCATCAAATCCGGGTAGAAGTGAACCGCCCCGAGCTCGACATCCGTACGCGCCCCGGCTACTGGACGGCCGCGCGCGTCGA
>JAICMB010000330.1 GCA_025929455.1 Bryobacteraceae bacterium
ATGATCAATTAGTCTGCTGCGATATGTGCGCTCGCATTCTTTATCTCGAAGACGATTTATGAAATTAGAGATTTTTACTGATGGCGCGTGTTCAGGAAACCCTGGGCCAGCCGGCATCGGAGTTGTCATCAAGCAAGATGGTGCTACGATAAAGCAAGTTTCCCGTTCGATCGGAAATGCAACAAACAACATTGCGGAATACACGGCGCAGGCCCGCGATGGTCATAACGTGGTTGAGCGCGTCGAAGGTCGAGAGCACGACGTCGAAACGTGCCGGGAGTTTGAACGCGCGGGCGTCGGCCAGCAGCAGCTCGGCGCGCGGCACGCGGCGTCGCGCGTAGGTGAGCATCTCTTCGGAACCGTCGAGGCCCGAGGGTTGAAAGCGGCGGCGCTGCAGGGTTTCGAGCAACCGGCCGTCACCGCAGCAGAGGTCGAGGACGGCGGCGCCGCGCGGGAGGTCCGAAAGGACAATGCGATCGAGCACGGGCAGGCACGCGCGATGAAACTCCTCGCCCCAGTAGCGGGTGTAAATCCAGGCGAACGGATCGTAGTCGCGGTATCGTTTCGCGCTCATGCGGCGGATAGCAGCAGACGGTGCGTCGTGTAGGGGCGGGCACCCCAGTCGCGCTTATAGCCTTCGTCGCCGCGCAGAAAGTCGAAGGTGTGCGCGCCCGCGGCAATGGCCTGCGCGATGGCGTATTCGAGGATGAGCGCGCCGGGACTGTAGCGGGAGGCACTGGGATCGAAGCCGCTCTGATAGCTGTAGAACGTGCCGCAATCGAGGAAGCCGTAGATGACAGCGAGCACGCGCGAGTCGTGTCTGAGCGTGAAGGCACGCGAGATACCGCGGCGGAACAGGTTTAGCGCGGCTTCGCGATGGAAGCGCCGCATCGAATCGCCCGCGAACATGCCCGTGTCATCGCGGGCTTCCCAGCGCGATTGATGCAGTTCAAAGAGCGTATCGATCGCGGCAGCGAAGCATTTCTCGCACGAGGCGGTCTCGAATGAAACCGGGCCGTTACCGTCCAGGCGCTCGCGGTAGCGGCGAAGATTGCGGCGAATGCCGTGGGGCAGCGCGCCGCGGAATTCGTCCATTGAGGCGGGCAAGGCAATGGCGGAACAGTCGTATTGCGGACGGCACGTACCGGAAATGCGGCAGAGCGGAGACGGCTCAGGCAAGTCCTGAAGGTCGCACAAATCCCAGCGCTCGTGCGCGGCTTCTATTGCGTCGAGAATCGCGGCAGACGCGGCGGGGTACACATCGCCCACTAGGAAACCGAGACGGTCGGAAACGCCGTTGCCGAGAAAGGTCACCTGGCGGCGGCCGTTCCAGGGGTGCAGGAACAACGGCGCGAGCGCGACCAATTGCGAGCCGTCCCAGACCGCGAACGTGAACAATTCGCCGCTGCCGAATGTGCGCCACCACGGCAGCAGCCACTCCGGCGTTTGGAATGGTGTAGCCAGCGCACAGCGAGCATACAACGCATTCCAGTCCTGGCGTAGCCCATCGAGGCGCGCGCAGGCGGCCACGGCCTCAACACGCATCGGCTCTTTGCGTCAGCGCGGGTTCGGAAGCGGCCGGCATCGGAAGCACAGCGGGCTGGGTAGCCAGAGCATGGTAGACATCTATATAGCGCCGCGTCATGCGTTCTGCCGAGAAGCGCTCGCGGGCAGTGGCGCGGCAGACTTCGGGATCGAGAAAACGCGCGGCCTGCAGCGCCTGTGCCATTTCGTATTCGTCGTTGACGAGAAATCCCGTGCGGCCGTTTTCGATGATTTCGGGCAGTGCGCCGGAAGGAAACGCGACAACGGGTGTTCCGCAAGAGAGCGCCTCCATCGCGACAAGTGAACTCGTTTCCGCGACCAGGCTGGGGATCAGCAAACAGCGCGCGGAAGTAAGCAGCCGGCGCTTCATGCGGAAGGTCGCGGGACCGATGAAGCGGCGCAGGCGGTCGAGGCGCGGACGAATGTCCTGCTCGAAATACTGCACGTGCGCTTCGTATTGATACACTTCGCCGGCAAGCAGCAGCGGAACGTCCGCCGCGCGCGCGGCGCTCAACGCATGATGCAGTCCTTTTTCGGGGCAGATGCGGCCGAGTGCGAGAGCGAAGTCGCGCTTGCGCAGGGGAATGCGTAAGCGGTCCACGTCGACGCCGTTTTCAATGGGCGGAAGCAGATGCGGGCCTTCCGGGCAGCAGTGACATTGTGCGCGGGAGACGCAGTTGAGGAATGCACGCGAGCGCCATGGACGGTAGATCTCGTCGGGGTACCAGTCGGGCGGCAAATGCAGCGTGGCTAGCAGCGGTGGATCGCCCGACGGCAGGTACGCATAAAAATCCAGACTGTGCATGTGAATCACATCCACATTCCACGTTTGGAGTGCCTGCTCGATGGCGATGCGGTGCTGGCCTTGCGCCCAGTGGCGAACCTCATCGGTGAGCGGGCCATCCCAGCGTGGCGTAGGCACCAACGTACCTTCGGCAGTGGAACCGTCGCACGCAACAACGATGGAATGATGGCCGGCGCGCAC
Source organism: Bryobacteraceae bacterium (assembly GCA_025929455.1). The sequence continues at coordinate 2,531 of JAICMB010000330.1, forward strand.
CAGGGCGGCGTCGATCAGCGTCAGAATTTGCTCGGAGCCGCCGACCGCATCACGACCGACGGGCGTGAGCGGGTAGGCGACACTGAGAATCGTAAGGCTCATACAAGTGCTATCTGACGAAACTGCGCGCGCGCGGCGGCGGCGCATTTCCTCCAGTCCTCTCCTGTGATTCCCCAGTTCCACAGTTCGTATTGCAGTGGGCCGGGGTGCGGCGGCGATGAAAAATCGTACGCCGGCGCCTTGCGAAAAATTTCTTCGGTAGTTTGGAATTGAACAAGCACGTGCTGCTGCGATGGGAAGCGCGCGATCATGGCGCGCTTGAGCTCCTGCTCGGCGGGGCTAAGGCGTAGCGTTTCGATCTCGCCGGGAGCGGGCAGAAACTCGCCCGTGATCATGCCGTGCGGTCCGGCATGATAGAGCGGGTATTCACGGTGCGTGAAAGCGTGAGACACATGCGCGCGTGCCGCTGCGGCGGCAAAGGCGGCGCCATCGTGGTCCGGGTGGCCGCCTTCGTAGGCGGGCGACAGCACCAGGGCCGGCCGGAGTTGTTCGATTAAACGCGCGATATGAGCGCTGAGTTCCGCCAGATGTAAATACGATTCTTTGTCGATGTAGCCGAGTTCCAGACAGCTTGCGCGGGAAACTCCAACGAGAGCGAGCGCGGCGTACAACTCTTCGCGCCGGGTGCGCGTATATTCTTCGCGCGTGGCCAGGCCGGCCTCACGGGCGTCGTGCAGGTCGCGCGGACTTCCGTCGGTCGTATGAACGACGATTACGCGCCGCCCCGCGCGGCGGGCCATCCAGATGCCGCAGCCGATGACTTCGTCATCCGGATGGGCGGCGATGAGCAACGTACTCGGAGGTTCAGCATCCATACCGACGAATTATCCGTGCACAAAACGCGCCAAACTCTTCAATGTTGTTCGGCGGGCTCGTATGATGCGGCCGCACGCCGCACGACTCCGGCGTGAAGCACAGCGTAACTGTAACGGCAAAGTTGTCCAGAGCCCGCATCTGGCGGTCAAACCACGCCTCCGCGCCCGGACGCTGGCTGTCGGCCCAACTGATGCCGGTACGAATGTACGTAACGCCGAGATCGCGGAGCCACCGGACCGCGTCATCGAGCCGGTGATCTTCAAAGTGCAACCATTGACAAACGCCCATAGCGGGAGCGAATTCGTGAAAATGTTTCAGGGCCAGCTTGGGCGTACCATCTTCGCGCAACAAACCCATGTAGAAATGACGGTAGTAGGCGGAACCTTCCGCTTCGCGATGACGCGTCGTGGCGGGCCAGGCGCGAGGGAGATCGTACAAGCTGTACCAATGGATACGCGGGACGCGACCGATCAGGTACTCGGCTGTCTTGCGAAGCCCGAATTCCTGGACCTCTTCGGCCCCGAAGGTCGACACACCTACTTCAGACACCCACAAAGGCTTGTCCGTCACGGCGCGAATTTCATCCAGTTTCGCAGGCCAGTCGTGGATGGTCCAGTGGTTCCAGTCGAGCGGGAAACCGTGCACCGCCACAACATCCATATGACTCAAGACGCACATGCGCTTCATGCGGTCCATGAAATTCGCGTCTATCGGTGAAATGCCGCCGAGCACGCACGGCATGGCCGGGTTTTCGGCTTTGATTGCCGTAGCGGCGTGTTTCACCATATCGCCGAACGTCTTCCACTCCGGATCAATTTCGAAATCCCAATGCGACAGATTGTTCGGCTCGTTCCAGAGCATGGCGGCTTCGATCATCGGCCGCTCCCGTTGCTGGGCTTTTCAGGCGCGGGCGGATGCGGCTCGGCCGGACCAGTTCGTGGCGCACCGGCGCTGCGAGGTGGATAAACGGCTGCCGCGCCGTACGGCGCTTCAACGCGGCGGCAGATGAGCACCTCGTTTTCGGGGTGATCGACAATTTCGAAACCCGCGCTGCGGAGCATGGCTTGCGCGCAGGCGAGGTTGGGAATCCACCAGTTCGTCGGATCGTGCGCGTAGGAGCGCTCGATGAAGTACATGTGCGGGTAGTTCGGATTTTCAAACGCGGTGCTGTCGGAGAAGGCGTAGTCTTCCTGGAACGTTTCGGCTTCGAGGCTGCCGCGCATCAGCGACTGAAACACCAGGAAGTCGCGCGTGACGTGCTCGTGCAGCAGATCGAGCGCGAGCAGCGG
>JAICMB010000631.1 GCA_025929455.1 Bryobacteraceae bacterium
CTCGTTGGCATGGTCGCCCTTGAATTGCGCGTGTAGGTGCGAACCGGTGCGCATCAGGCCGGGCACAATCGTCGTCACCTGCACGTTGTCTTTGGCGACCTCGGCGCGCAGCCCCTCCGAGAGCGCTACGGCCGCGAATTTGGCACACGAGTAGGGAATCAGGTGCGGCACCGATATCTTACCGCCGATGGAAGTGATGTTCACGATCCGCCCACCGTGGCGCTCGCGCATTTGCGGCAGGCACGCCTTGATGAAATAGAGCGGCCCCCAGAACATCACCGCCATCGCGTTCTCGAAATCCGCAAGGTCCATCGTCTCGATGGGACCTACCTGAATCACGCCGGCATTGTTGACGAGAATGTCGATTGAGCCGAAGCTCTGCCGCACGTCCTTTACGGTTTTCTCGACATCGTCGCGGTTCGTTACGTCGCACGTGACCGCGATCACTTCGCCCCCGATCGATGCGATGTCCTTGCGCGCGCGCTCCAGTTCATCCGCGTCGCGCGCGCAAATCGCCACCCGGCAGCCTTCGCGCGCAAATTCGCGCGCCATCGCCAGCCCGAGCCCGCGCGAACCTCCGGTGATCAGAACCGATTGCCCGTGCAGGGTCGTGCCCGGCCGTTGCTTCCGTTGCTTCCGTTGCTTCCGCCACAGCGCCGCGACGCCCAAGCCGGCGAGTGCGGTACCGGCAACGGCCACTGCGACCGCGCCTGCCGCGCCCGCCGCGGTCCACTTCAAAACCTGCTTGCGCTCCATATACCGCCTCTCATGCCAGTACCGCGCGGACCTGTTCGCCCGCGGTTTTCGGACCCAACAATTCCGCCCGCGATGCCCCGATCATCTTCGAGCACAACGTCAAGGCCTGCGCGACGATCTGATCCATGTTGTAGTACTTGTACGTCGCCAGCCGTCCCACGAAATGCACGCCCGGCGTCGCATCGGCGAGCGCCTGATATTGCTTATACAGTGCGTTGTTCTCGGCGCGCGGCACCGGATAATACGGATCGCCTTCCGCCCGCGGAAACTCGTACACCACGGCGCTCTTACGGTGTTCCTGTCCCGTAAGATATTTGAACTCGGTCACCCGCGTGTAAAGCACTGCCTCGTCCGGGTAGTTTACGACCGGCGCCGGCTGGAACACCTCGCGTCCTACGGTCTCGTGTCTGAACTCCAGCGAGCGGTACGGCAGCTTGCCATAGCAGTAGTCGAAGAACTCGTCCACCGGACCCGTGTACACCATTTCGCGATACCGCACGTGCTTGTGTATTTCACGGTAATCCGTATTCAGCATAATCTTGATGTTGCGATGGTCCAACATGTTCTCGAACAGCCGCGTGTATCCGTGCAACGGCATCGCCTGCCAGGTGTCGGTAAAGTAGCGATCATCGTGATTCGTTCGGACCGGAATGCGCGCCGTCACGGACGCGTCCAACTCCGAAGGATCGAGGCTCCACTGCTTGCGCGTGTAGCCGCGGAACATCTTTTCGTATAAATCGCGGCCGACGCGCGCGACCACCACATCCTCCGACGTGCGGATCTTTTCGCGCTTCTCCGCGATGGAATTCAGATATCCCTCGATCTGCGTCTCATCGAGCCCGAGCCCGTAGATCTGGTTGACCGTATCGATATTGATCGGGATCGGCACCAGCTTGCTGCCGACCATCGCCTTGACGCGGTGCTCATATTTGCGCCACGCCGTAAAGCGGGACAGATATTCGAACACCTCGGCCGAGTTGGTATGAAAAATATGCGGCCCGTATTTATGAATCAGCAGCCCGTCGTTGTTGTAAAAATCGTACGCGTTTCCGCCGATATGCGGCCGCCGGTCGATCAACAGCACCTTCGCGCCGTGGCGCGCCATCTGCTCGGCGACCACGCTGCCCGCGAAGCCCGCGCCTGCGATCAGGTAATCGAATACCTCGATCTGCCGCCGGGCCGGCGTCAACTGCAACTTCACGCCATTTCCGTTCGTATGACTCTTTCCGTTTCCGTTAACCACGCTTGTCCCGTTCATCACATCGTCACCCCCACTGCGCTGATAGTGTTTTCAGGCGATATCGAGGCTGTTGTGGAGCGCTCGCCGATGAGCGCGGCCATGCGGCGCCAAGTCAGGTCCCAGGAACTACGTGCCAGGAATGCATCGACGCGCGGCAGCCATTCCTCGCGTTCGGTGTTCAAGGCGCGGTCGATCGCCGCGGAAAATTCCTCCGCCGAATCCGCGATGTGAACCAGCGCCAGTTCTCCGTACGGGCGCACCACATCGCGAATAGAAGTCGAGACCACCGGCTTTCCGGCCGCCAGATACTCCGGTGTCTTGGTCGGACTGATGAACCGCGTCGACGCGTTATGCGCGAACGGCAGCATCGCGGCATCCCATCCCGCCAAATACGCCGGCAGCTCTTTATACTTCTTGCCTCCGAGCCAGCGGATGTTCGCGCGCGACGGCAGCGACTCAGGCGCGATTTTCACTGCCGGGCCCAGCATGATCAACTGCCACTCCGGATGCGCCTCCGCCACCGCATCGACAAGCGCGAGGTCCATGCGCTCGTCGATCACTCCGCAATATCCGATGCGCGGATGCGCGATGCCGGCCTGATCGGCGGGATCCGCTTGCGGCTCGCGCGCGCGAGCGAAGTGTTCGAACTCGATGCTGCTTGGAAACGCATGCATGTCCTGATGCTGCCCGCGCTTGGCCTCGAACAGGCTTTGGCCTCCCGTGAACA
>JAICMB010000193.1 GCA_025929455.1 Bryobacteraceae bacterium
CGACTATCCCGTGGACATCCCGCCGTTCAGCACGGACGCGATACTAGCCCGCGCGCGGACCTCGCACGTCGTGCCCAAGCTGTTTCTAACGAATGGCTCCTATGAATACTGGGGCCGCTGTGCGTCGCTGATTCACACCACCGAGGACGGCCGCGCGGATCAGGCGCAGCCGCCCGAAGCGCGCGTCTATTTCATCGCGGGCGCGCAGCACGGTGCAGGTTCGCTGCCGCCCGCCAAGACGCCTACGGAGAATCCTGCCGATACGCTGGATCAGCGGCCGGTACTACGCGCGCTGCTGCTGGATTTCAACGCCTGGGTGGCGAACGGCGCAGAGCCGCCCGCGAGCGTTTATCCGCATATCGCCAAAGGGCAACTCGTGCTTCTGCACTCGTACGCTTTCCCACACATTGCGAATGTAACGGTGCCACAGCGAAAACGTGAGGCGTTTCGGTTCGATTTTTCGAAAGAGCCCCCAACCGCGGGCGAGCCGTATCCTACGCTCGTGCCGCAAGTGGATGAAGATGGCAACGAAGTCGGGGGAATTCGCATGCCGGCCGTTGCCGTGCCGATCGCCACGTATACCGGATGGAATTTGCGCGCGCCCTCGATCGGCGCGCCAGAGGAACTGCTGAGCTTCATCGGATCGTGGCTGCCGTTTCCGCGCAATGCGGCGGAGCGCGACAACTTGCGCGACCCGCGCGTGCCAATTGCTGCGCGGTATCCGCATAAGCGCGATTATCTGGAGCGCATCACGGCCGCCGCCCAGGAACTCGTGAAGGAGCGCTTTCTCATCGAGGGCGATGTGCCCGCATTGCGCGAGCGTTCCGCGCGTGAGTGGGACTACGTACAGAGCCTCTCCGCGCTTCCGAATGCGCGGTGAACGCTACACTGGCAGCTTATGGGTCCCCGCGCGCCGCAACAAACCGCTATTCCGAGTGCGCCCATTCCGGGCGTGCAGAATCTGATCGCAGTCGGCTCGGGTAAAGGCGGCGTGGGTAAAACCACGGTCTCGGTGAATGTCGCGATTGCGCTCGCGAAGCTGGGCCGCCGCGTGGGATTGCTCGATGCCGATGTGTACGGGCCCAACGTGCCGCTGATGATGGGCGTGCAGGCGCAACCGACCGCTATTGGACAGCGTATTCAGCCGATCGAGAAGAACGGGATGCGCATCATGTCGATGGGTTTCCTGAACCCTGGCGACAAACCGGTGATCTGGCGAGGGCCGATGCTGCACAACATCATGCAGCAGTTTCTGCATTCGGTGGATTGGGGCGAGCTCGATTATCTCGTGATCGATTTGCCGCCGGGCACCGGAGATGTGGCGCTATCGCTGGTGCAGACGGTGCCGTTGACGGGCGCTGTGGTTGTCACGACGCCGTCCGATGTATCGCTGGAAGACGCGCGAAAGGCGGTGCGCATGTTTCAGCAACTTCATGTCCCGCTGCTCGGGATGATCGAGAACATGAGCTACTTAACGTGCCCGCATTGCAACGAGCGCATTGACGTGTTTTCGACCGGAGGCGGGCGGCGCACGGCAGAGGCGATGCAGGTGCCGTTCCTGGGCGAGCTGCCGCTCGATCCGGCGGTGCGCGCGGGCGGCGACTCGGGAAAGCCTGTGGCGATGGGCAGCGCTCCCGATTTCGAAGCGATCGCGCACGCAGTCGAAGCGCGGGTCGCCGAAGTGCGCGCCGAGCAACGGCCGAAGGTTCACATCGAGGACTGATCCGCGTTCAGAGGCCGCGCAGAAACGGGTTGTGTTCGCGTTCGCGGCCGATAGTAGTGTTCGGGCCGTGACCGGGCATGACGATGGCGTCGTCCGGCAACGCGAGCAGCTTGTTGTGGATGGACGCCAGGATTTGCCGCGAGTCGCCGCCGGGCAAATCGGTGCGTCCGATGCTATCGCGGAACAGCGTGTCGCCCGCGATCAGTTTATTTTCCGAAGGAATCCACAGGCTGATGCTGCCCTGCGTGTGGCCGGGCGTCTCTAGGATGTGAAATTCGGCGGGGCCTAGCGCGAGCTTTGAGCCTTCGCGCGCGTTTTGATCTATCGCGGTTTGCTCCGGAGTTGCCACGCCGAGCCACGCGGCTTGAACATCCATCATATTGTTGAGCTCGACGTCGTTCTCGTTCATGTGCACGGGCGCGCCGGTGGCGGCTTTCAGCTTGGCCGCGCCGCCGATGTGGTCGATGTGCGCGTGCGTGATCACGATGGCTTTGACGTGCAGATTATGGCGCTTCACGATGGCGAGGATGCCGTCGATGTTGTCGCCGGGATCGATAACGATGGCTTCGCCCGTGGTCTCGTCGCCGAAGACGGAGCAGTTGCATTGGAGCAGGCCAACGGGGAGGATCTCGTGAATCACGTGTTGATGGTCGCATGGGCCTGCGCGGCTGAGCAGCGAACCCACAACCAAAACCCGCTTACGCGTGCGGTCCTGCCGGCCGTCTCTCAGACCCTACAGCACGCACAAACCCCTGAAAATGATGTGGGGCAGGCTGCCAGCCTGCGGCGGGTTGCCAACCCGCCTCGTCCGCCGCCGCACGATGCCCCGAGCGACTCGATTCTGCCGCGGCCGGTGGCGAGACCCAGTTCCTTGTAGCCCATGCGCGGCGCAACGAATCTGGCGAGGTCTAATACATCTGCAACCCGGTAATGCGACTACCGCCAGACGCGGGCGGCGAACCAGGCGAGGCCAACGGCGCATAGCAGGCCGGCGGGGATGGGGGTAGTACGTAAGCGCCGCAGGAGCACGTACAACATGCCGAGGGCAGCGGCCTGCGTCAAGACCACGCCGGTCAGAAACGCGGGCGGCGCGTAGCCGGCGTGCCGCAGCAGCGTAGCGAAGTATGCGCCGTGAAAAAGGCCCAGCACGCACACGACGATCTCGCGGCGCGATTGCGGCAACAGAACGGTTTCAAGCGCCAGATACGCAATGCTGAGTGCTGCCGCGGCTTCGATAAAGCGCGGCGCGAGAATTACCGGGAGCGGGACCACAGCCGTCACGCATTCACCCGCGAACAGCGCCGCGGCCAGCATGCCCACTTCGCGCCAGGAGCGCGCGGCGAGTCCGACAGCGAGCAGGAATAGCAGCGGCGCTGCGCCCTCGACAGCGCGCGTGATACCCGCGGCTATGCCACGTCCCGCGATCTCGAACGCGGATGGCGGGCGGAAACGGATTTCCGCGCTGGTGTAGGACAAATCGAAGACCGCCTCACCGGATTTGCCCTCGCGAAATGCGCGCAGCATGTGAACATGGTTCGGCACCACTATCGAGGCGAACGTACACTCGACGGAAATCGTTTCGGGAGGAGCGGGAAACTCGTAATCGGCCGTGCAGGTGTAGGTGCCCTGGCGATCCGCGCAGGCGCCTTTTATAAATCGCGCATCCGCGAAGCGGATGTGGTCGAAGAAGGCCTTCTCGGGATGCGTAACGTGCGCGGCTTCGTAAGTGGGCAGGCGCAGTTCATAGCGCGCGTGCGTTCCGGCGATGCGCAGCTCTCCGGTGCTCAGGCTTATCATGTGCGCGAAGGCGGCGGCGGGAACGAGCGCCGCGATCAGCACAACGCGCATCACGTTTCAATCTCCTCCTCCGCCGGTTCGAGGCGTTTGCGCTCGGACGCGCGCGTCGCCTGTACCACGATGACGCGCAACACCGCGACAACCGGCACCGCGAAGAACATGCCGGGAACGCCCGCGAGCTGCTCGCCCGCGAGCACTGCGAACAACACGACCAGCGGATGCACCTCCACGCCTGTTCCCATCAGCCACGGCGAGATCACGTAGTCCTGCAGGCCGCGGTGAAAGATCCAGAACAAGATTATAAAAATGAGGTGCGGATAACCGGCGAATCCCGCGACCAGGATCATAACGATACCTGCCGTAAGCGGACCGATTACCGGAATCCACTCCAGGACGGACGCTTGCGCCGCGAGCGGAATGGCATAGGGGACGCCTGCGACGGTGAACACCAGACTGTACAGGCAGATCGTAATGATACTCAGGATGACCAGCGCGCGGATGTAATGGCCGATTAAGAGGTGTACGTCGTCGAGAATGCTTTCGATAAGGTCGGCCTTGCGGGGAGTGAAGGAGTTCACGACGTAGTCTTTGATCTGCTGTCCGTCTTTGATGAAGTAGAATGCAAAGATCGGAATCAAGACGATGTAGAGCACGCTTGTAAGCGTGTTTTTCGCGAAGGAACCGAAGCCGTGAAAATATTGCGATATGTTGCCCGCGCCGCTCGACAGCTCGCTGCGGAGCCAGTCGATGAGTTTGTCGCGGAACGGCGCGAGCCAGGTCGGCACCGGTAAGTTCCGGATCCAAGACTCGTTTTTGAGCAATTGCGGGAGGCGGTCGAGAAACGCAGTGATCTGGTCAAGGATGTTCGTCCCCACGAATATAAAGAAGACGAGTACGCCGCCAATGACGACCAGATAGACGATCGAAAGTGCGAGGGTTCGCGACAGCCAGGGCGGCGATTTTCGTTCGAGAAAGTGGACTGCGGGCCAGAAAATATAGGCAAAAATTATTGAAGCGAGGAAGACCAGCACGGTTTCGCGCGCGTAGAATATGAACGCGAGCACGGCGAATACGAGGAAGTAGGACCATGCCGTCCGGAGCGCGCGCTGGCTGATCCCCAACATTCGCTTCCAAGTCTACCAACGGGCTATGTGCGGGCTTGCGCCTGCGCGCGGCCTTTCCATTGACCGCCCTTGCCGCGCCAGTGGTGCAGCGCGGAGTCGAGTGTCGCGCCGGTGTAGAAGCCTGCGATCAGGGGCAACGCCGGGGCCCACAGGAGCGAACGCCGGTACAGGCGCAGCGTGGGGCAATAGAGCGCGGCCATCAGCGCCCACGCGGTTGCGCCGAGCACCCGTGCGGTACGGCCACCGGTGCATACCAGAACCACCGGAGCGATGTAGACGGCGGCCATGCCCAGCAATGTGCCTGTGAGCAGCACCGGCGAGTAGCGCAATTGCGTGTAAGCGGTGCGCGCGATCATGCGCCAGATCGCAGGGAATCCCGAGTAGTCACGAACGCTGCAGGTGCCGGCCGCGAGGCCCATCCAGACGCGCCCTCCCGTGCGTTTGATCGCGGCCGCGAGCGCGCAATCGTCAATCAGTTCGCCGCGAATCGCTGCGATGCCTCCCGCGCGGCGCAACGCTTCGGCACGCACCAGCATGCAGCCGCCCGCCGCACCCGCGGTTTTGGAGTGCGGATCGGCGGTCCAGCGAGGCGGGTACAGCATGAGGAAGAAGAACACAAACGCCGGCATCATGGCGCGCTCGGCGAAGGTGTCCATTTTCAAGCGCACCATGAGCGACGCGAGATCGTAACCGCGTTCGATGTGCGCGACCAGGGCGACAGGAGTGCCGCGCTCGTGCACGATATCGGCGTCCGTGAGCAGCAGATAATCGGGCGCGAATGATTCCGCCCCGGCGACGCCGTGTGACGCCGCCCAAAGTTTTCCCGTCCATCCTGGCGGGAGCGGCGGCGCTGCGATTACGATCGCACCGGCGTCGCGCGCGAGCACCGCCGTTGCATCCGAGGAATGGTCGTCGACTACGATCGTACGAATGCCTTGCGCCGCGAGCGAAAACACCGCCGCGCTAATCGTAGCGGCTTCGTCCCGCGCGGGAATTACGGCGCACAGATTAGCGTTTCGAGTTGGCGTGATGTCCGTATCGAACGCTCCAACGCGCCAGAAGGAGCCGCGTCCGATGGCGAGATAGATCCACGCGGCGAGCGAGAGTGCACCGATGACAACGCCGGTCAAGCAATCAGAATAGCTATCCTAATGTGGTGCCGACGCCGACACCTGCGAGCCGCATGCGGCAGCTCATGGAGTCGCTACAGGACCTCGAAGATCGATTACGCACCGGCGGCGGGCCGAAGAAGATCGAGAAACAGCATCTCGCCGGCAAGCTTACCGCGCGCGAGCGCATCCACGCGCTGATTGACCCCGGCGCCATGTTTCTCGAAGTCGGCCTGCTGATCGCGTATGACAAGTACGACGGTCAGGCGCCCGCCGCGGGAGTTGTCACCGGCGTTGCAAAGATCGAGGGGCGTCCGGCTGTGATCGTCGCCAATGACGCGACGGTGAAAGCGGGCGCGTGGTGGCCGGAAACGATCACGAAGATTTTGCGCGCACAGGAGATCGCGATGCGCAATCGCCTGCCCATCGTTTACCTGGTGGATTCGGCGGGCGTGAACCTGCCGCTGCAGGACGGCATCTTCCCCGGTCAGTACGGCGCGGCGCGGATCTTTTATTACAACTCGCTGATGCGGTGCAGGCTGCACGTGCGGCAGATCGCGGCTGTGATGGGGCCGTGCATCGCGGGCGGCGCGTACCTGCCGGCGTTGAGCGACGTGATCATCATGGTCGAAAATACCAGCTTCATGGGATTGGGCGGCCCGAACCTGGTGAAAGGCGCCGTCGGGCAAGTGACGGACGCTGAAACCTTAGGCGGCGCCGCGATGCACACAACGGTGAGCGGCGTGGCTCATTATC
>JAICMB010000516.1 GCA_025929455.1 Bryobacteraceae bacterium
CGAGGCGGGATCGTATTTCGGTGGCGGATGCTTCCGGCCGCTTTCGGTTTGGCAGTTTGCCGGCAGTACTACGGCAGCGGCGACAACCGCCGCAACAAGGAAACCTTTGATGATCATGTAAACGGAACTAATTCCAGCTTACATGTTCGGTCGCGCACGCGGCGCGCGCGGTGACGCTACGGTCCGTAAACGAGTACGGTGAAAGTGCCGGGCTTCACCTTCGGGCGGTTGGTTGCGCCGGACGCTTGCGGTTCAAACTCCGCATCCGACAAATACACGTCGTGCGTTTTCGTATCGAGAGCCATGGTACGTGCGCCGCGCCGCGTCTCGACCGTTTGCGCGACGGAGATGCGATCCGGCGAATCCTCGTGCACCGCCGTTAGCGTCCCGTCGCCGCAGGACGCGAACGCTAGCGATGTGCCGGGGTCGAATACGGCGGCGTCCACACCCTGCCCGATGGGAACAGTGCCCGCAACATGTCCATTCGCCGCATCCACCATCGCCATCAGCTTATTGTGACAGCCGATGAACAGCCGGCCGTGCGCGGTGTCCATTGCCATCGCGGATGGTTCCTCGCACGGAGCCAGCGGCCAATGCTCGCGTGCCGCGGGCGCTTTGGAATCGATGTGAACCAGTTCGCTCTTGTCCTCCAGGTTCACGTACACGTTGCCTTTGCCGTCCGCCGCCGCGAACTCCGGTTTGCCGCCTAATTCGAGCGTCGCGACCACCTTGCCGTCGGAAGCGTCAATGACGGTCGCGCTGCCGCCGCGCCCGTTAAAGGCGAACACGCGCTTTGTATGGGGATCGTAGATAATCGCGTCGGGATTCGCCCCCGTTGCCGCAGAACCCACCGCCTTGCCCGCCTTCAAATCGAATATCGTGACCGTGTTCGACTGGCCGTTGCTGATGAATCCGCGATTCAGCCGGTCAGCAATCGCGATGCCGTGCACACCCTGCGCGGGAATTTTCGCGATCACGCTCCCGGTATCGAGATTCACGACGTTTACCTCGCTGCCGTGCGAAACGTACAAGCGCCGGTTGGCGGAGTCGGCGTTGAGGTAGTCCCAACCGCCTTCACCTCCGATCGGGATGTTCTTCAAGTAGTGGTAACGGGTTGCGGCGGAAGCGGCCGTCGCGGTGAAAACGCAAAGGAGCAGAATCCGTAATCGCATGCGATGAGCTTACTCCAATTTGGCCGGTGCGTTTGCCGTTTCGACCGCCTGCCAGGCCAGCAGCATCGCGCGCGGCACGTGGAAGCAGCCCTTATAGTTGTTGCCCTTTAATGTGTTGGTCAGGCGGCCCACGCGATCGCAGTAGCCGAACCATTCGCCGTGCTCGGGGTCCGCGAAATGCGCGAACGCGTATTCGTCAACGCGCTCCAGCCAGGGCAGCCATTTGTCATCGCCGGTGATGCGATAGGCGAGCACGAGCGAGTAGATCGCCTCCGTATGCGGCCACCATAGCTTCATATCCGCTTCCAACTGCAGTGGCGGCCGGCCCTCGATATCGATAAAGTACAGCAGGCCTCCGTATTCGCGGTCCCAACCCGCTTCGAGCGCGCCATCCATCACGCGCAGAACGTCGGGCAAACGCGACCAATCGTCGAGACGCCGCATGATGTGCAACAGGAACCAGCACATCTCTAAGCAATCCCCGGGGCAAAACAGCCGCCCTTCCGGCCATTTCCGCAGATCGAAATCGTCCAGCGGCGCGTTTTCGAGTAGCACCTGCCGGTCCGCGTCGTAATGCCGCCAGACCTGCTTCAGGCACTCCTTCATAATGTCCGTGTAGCGCGCGTCCGTTTCGACTTCGGAAATCTCCAGCGCGAGGCTGGCGGTCACCATAACGTCGGCGAGCACGCTCGTGCGCGGTTGTGCGGCGAACGCCGGACGCCCCAGCAGCATGGGGTCGGCGATCCATTCGCGAATCGACCAGAACAGCTCGAGCGCCTCGCGCCGGCAGGCGTCGTCGCCTGTCGCCTTCGAGTATTCGAGCAGGCCGAGCGCGATGAACACCGCGGCGTACGGCTTGCGCTGATTTCCGAACGGAAGACCGTCGCGGGTCAGGCTGAAATAGCAGCGGCCCTGCGCGTCGCGCGCGTGCTTGCGCACAAAATCCGCCCCCAGTTTTGCGGCGTCCAGCCAGACTGTTTGCGAACCGGCCACGTTGTACAATTTGGAGAACATCCAGATGGCGCGGCCTTGCAGCCAGAGGTACTTGCGATCGTCATACACGGTTCCATCGCGGTCCAGACAGGTGAAATATCCGCCGTACTCCCGGTCCAGCGAGTACTTCAGCCAGAACGGAACCACGGATTCCAGCAGTTCCCGCCGGTATTTTTCCGCGTAGCGTTGAAGTTGCATGCTAGACCTCCGGTTTAACGTCTCAGGCGGCACGATATGAATTTGCGGCAGGATGTCCGCTTCGCGCTGCGTTCGTTCGCGCGGTCGCCAGTGTTTACGGCCGTTGCGATCCTGTCGCTCACGCTCGGCATTGGCGCGAACACCGCTATTTTCTCCCTGATCGATCAGTTGCTGCTGCGCTCGCTCCCGGTACAACGGCCGCAGCGCCTGGTGCTGCTGGTGCCACGCGGAAATATCTATTCCACGGTCCACGGGTCGAACGTGATGTCGTATCCGTTGTACCGCGATATCCGCGATCGCAACCAGGTCTTCGACGGCGTCCTGGCGCGCTTCCCGGTGCGGCTCACCGTCAACAGCGCCGGCCTCACGGAGCGCGCTTCCGGCGAGATGGTCTCCGGCAACTATTTCCGCACCCTGGGCGTGAAAGCGATCGTGGGCCGTACCATCCTCGCCGGCGATGATGACGCAGCTGCGAGCCCGGTTGCGATGCTGAGCTATCGCTACTGGCAACGGCGCTTCCACGGCAGCCACGATATCGTCGGCCGCACCATCGCGATCAACGCGTATCGAGTAACGGTGATCGGTGTCGCGGCGCGCGGCTTCGACGGCATGGATCCGTTCGATCCCGCGGATATGTTCGTTCCCATGTCGATGAAGCCGCAACTAACGCCCACCTGGAACGACTTGGAGAACCGCCGCAGTGCGTGGTTGAACGTGTATGCGCGCTTGAAACCCGGCGTGACGATCGCGCGTGCGAAGGCGTCGCTCGCGCCGCTGTACGCGTCCGCCATCGGGCATGAGCTTGCCGATCCGGCATTCCGCAACATGTCTGCCCGAAATCGCGAGGAGTTTCTGAAATCGTTCCTCGACGTATTTCCCGGATCGCAAGGCCGGTCACCTCTGCGGCGACGGCTGCAACAGCCGCTATGGGTGGTGATGGCAACGGTCGCGGTAGTGCTGCTGATCGCGTGCGCTAAC
>JAICMB010000519.1 GCA_025929455.1 Bryobacteraceae bacterium
CCTGCTCAACCGGAAGCGGCGGCACCCGCGGCAGCGGCGCCGCCTCCGCAGCCCGTTACGACTTCCGGTACAGCGGCCGCGCCCGCGTCAGTGCCTGAACCTGCGTCCGATCCTGGCGTGCGGCCGAGGCAAGAGCCACCGTCGCGCCCGGCCGAAACGACGCGCCGGTTCACGGTGCCCGCGGGACGGCAGATCGCGGTGCGGAACGATGAAACGATCGACTCGGCGCACGCGGCGGAAGGGCAGCGGTTCGGGGCCCGGGTTACCGAGGACGTTCGCGATGAGCACGGCAACGTGGTCATTCCGCGCGGGGCAAACGCACAGATCGTGATCCGCTCGGCGTCGGAGGGCGGGCGTTTTAAAGGCAGGTCCGATCTGGTCCTCGATCTGGCGTCGGTTTCGATAGACGGCCGGCGCTATACACCGGATACCGCCGATATCGTGCAGCGCGGGAAAGAAGGCGTCGGCAAAAATAAGCGGACGGCGGAATACACGGGCGGGGGCGCGGCCGTCGGAGCGATTATCGGCGCCATCGCGGGGCATGGCAAAGGAGCGGCGATCGGCGCGTTGTCGGGGGCGGGCGCGGGGGCCGCGACGCAGATTCTGACTAAAGGCGGTTCGATTAAAGTGCCGGCCGAATCGGTGCTCACGTTCCGGCTGGAGCGGCCTCTGCATGTCGAAGCGGAGCGATAGGCCTGGACGGCGCGCATTTCTGCAGGGCATTGCGGGAAGCGCGGCCGTCGCGACCCAGGCGGGGGCGCATCCCGCAACACCAACGCGCACAACGCCCGCGAGTACAGCGATCGCATATCCGCGCGTATTCACAGGCGCGCATACGAAGATGATCGCGTTCCCGCTGGGCGGCGTGGCGGCCGGCAGCGTGAGCCTGGGCGGCCGCGGGCAGTTGCGCGATTGGGAAATCTGCAATCGCGCCGATAAGGGGCACCATCTCGCGTACGCGCTGCCGTCGATTTGGGTGGAAGCGCGCGGCGCGAAGCCGGTTGCGCGCGTGCTCGAAGCGGAGTACCAGCCGCCATACGCAGGGCAGGACGGGCTCGGGTCGCAAAACGCGCCGGGCCTTTCGCGTTTGCGGACGGCGCGGTTTACGGGCGAGTATCCGCTGGCGCGCGTCGATTTCGAAGATGCCGCGCTGCCGGTGACGGTATCGCTCGAAGCGTTCAGCCCGTTTATTCCGCATGAGCCGGACGAGTCCGGATTGCCGGTCGCCATTCTGCGATACACGGTGCGCAATCCGCGGCGCACGGCGAAGGTCGCGATTGCGTGGTCGATCGATAATCCGGTGGGTGCGGGCGAGAAGCGCGTGAATGAATATCGCGAGAGCCCGCCGCTGCGCGGGCTTTCGATGAAGAACCCGGCGCTGCCGGCGGACGATGTTCTGAACGGCAGCTTCGCATTGTGTGTCGCGGACGGCGCTAGTAGCGGGCTGACACATCTGCGCGGGTGGCCGCGCGGGCGCTGGTGGAATTCGCCGATGTTGTTCTGGGATGATTTTTCCGCGGATGGGGCACTCGGCCCGGAGGCGGAGCAGATGAACAGCGTAGGCTCGCTGTGCCTTTCGCACGAGATTCCCGCAGGCGGGCACGCGCAGTATACGTTCGTGCTCGCCTGGCATTTTCCGAACCGTACGCCCGCGCGCTGCGGATGGAAAGCGCCGCACGGCGAAGAGAACACCGTTATTGGGAACTGGTACGCGACGCGGTTCAAGGACGCCTGGGATGCCGCGGAGTATGCCACCGCGAACCTGGCGCGGCTGGAGCGTAAGACGCGGCAGTTCGCGGGTGCTTTTCGCGAGAGCACGGTTCCGGCGGTCATAAAGGAAGCGGCGTCGGCGAATTTATCGACGCTCGCGTCGACGACGTGTTTTCGGACTGCCGACGGCGAGTTTCACGGATTTGAGGGCGTCGACGATCACCTGGGCTGCTGTTTCGGAAACTGCACGCACGTGTGGAATTACGAGACCGCGACGGCGCACCTGTTTCCGTCGTTTGCTCGCTCGCTGCGCAAGGCCGCGTTCGGATTTTCGATGGACGATGCCGGCGCGATGCACTTCCGGCAGCTTTTGCCTGACGGGAAAGAGCGCAGCGGATTCGCCGCGTCGGATGGGCAGATGGGGCAGATCGTTCACGCGTATCTGGACTGGACATTGTCCGGCGACAGCGCGTGGCTGGCGGAGATGTGGCCGCGCGTTCGTAAAGCGGTGGAGTTTGCATGGGTGCCCGGCGGCTGGGATGCAGACCGCGACGGGGTTATGGAAGGCGTTCAACACAACACGTACGATGTCGAGTTCTACGGACCCAATCCACTGTGCGGTGTGTATTATCTGGCGGCGCTGCGGGCGGCGGAAGAGATGGCGCGCGCGGTGGGGGACAGCGATTTTGCCGGGGAGTGCCGGCGTTTATTCGACAACGGGAGCCGCTGGATCGATGCAAACCTGTTCAATGCAGAATACTACATACAACAGGTGAAGCCGCGTGCACCGGGCGAGATCGCGCCGTCGCTACGCAGCGAGATGGGCGCGTCCGATCCCGAGCACCCGGAGTATCAGTTGGGCGCGGGCTGCCTGGTGGATCAGCTGCTGGGGCAGTATCTGGCGGAGGTGTGCGGACTGGGCCCGCTGCTCGACGCGGCGCACGTGCGCACTACGCTGCACAGCGTGCACCGGTATAACTACAAGCGCAGCCTCGCCGCGCATGATTGCGTGCAGCGCACCTTTGCCTTGAACGATGAGGCCGCGACGCTGGTGTGCGACTACGCCAAGGCGCCGCGGCCGCGCATTCCGTTTCCGTACTATGCCGAGGTGTTCACGGGCCTCGAGCACGCCACCGCGGCGCACATGCTGTATGCGGGCATGCTCGAAGAGGGATTGCAGGCGATCGCGAGCACGCGGGCACGCTACGACGGTGAGCGGCGCAACCCCTGGGATGAGGCCGAGTGCGGGCACCATTATGCGCGCGCGATGGCGGCATGGTCGAGCTTTCTCGCGCTCAGCGGGTTTCATTACAACGGCGCGACGCAGCACGCGGCCTTGCTACCGCGCGTGCGCGCTGCGAAATTCCGGTGCTTCTGGTCGACGGGCACGGGCTGGGGCGTGTTCACCGCGGCATCGCTGAAGGTGCTGCATGGGACGCTGCCTCTGGCGAGTTATGAAGTGCAGCGCGGGAAGACGGTGCGCTTGCGAAAACCGGTGGTGCTGCGCGAGGGCGCGTCGCTCGATCTCGCGCGGCGAGCATGAAGCCCTGGTTGATTCCGACGGGCGGCTTTCTTGGCGCGGGCAAGACGACTC
>JAICMB010000289.1 GCA_025929455.1 Bryobacteraceae bacterium
GTCTCCCAAATAGAAAAACGGCGCACCATCGGCGTGCTGGATAAAGCGGCCGTTTGCAGAGACGCGCAGGTCGCCATGGCTGAAGTCCACCGACGGGAGCGCGGGCGCCGCTCCGGCACGCGGCAGAAAAGGAGCCGTAAGCGCACCAAGCGCCGCACGACGCGTGACGTGATTCATGAACGCAATTGTACGCGCGTGGCGCGGTGAAATGTCGCGATACATGATCGTCGATATCGTATGTATAAAGACATCTGAGCCTATGAAATCCAATCCGCTTACCGAACGGAGGGTCGCCGATGGCCCCAATAGAGCTGACCTCTTGCTACGAGGATTAGTAGGAAAGCGGCTAGCGGCAATAGAGGAGTCGGAATACCAACTACGGCTGATTTTCGGCCCTACGACTGAATTTGTAATCTCTTCGGCATGGAGGCTATCTCAGAATTCTCGTGCGCTTATAGGTAGCGGCGACTTCCGAGCCGCAGTGTTCGCCGCTCAGTTCGAGGGTCTTCCAAGCGCCACGTTCGGTCAACCCTTTGTTTCTGAATCGTGGGAAACCAAACTCATTTTTGAACGAGGGTATATCTTCGAGGTCTTTCCCGATTCCGTACAGTACGAAATGTGGGAAGCACACTTACAGGTCGGCTGGATCGTGTCCTCTGGCGGACATACCACGTTGTCCCCGCCCCCGCGCGACAGCCGGACCGAGCGAATGCCGAAATGACCTGAAGCGGCAAGAGGCGTGAGAAACGCTATGATCCCATATATGGAGTCGCTGCACATCAGCGAAGGCGACCTAGCCAGGGATGTACTGTCAATCCTGAAAAGAGTCGAGAGCGGAGGCGAGGTCATCGTCGAGCGCGACGCGCAACCGGTCGCTGTAATCCGCCCCGTCGAGCCGGTGCGCCGCAAAATATCCGAGTGCATCGCCCGCATGCCCGCCGGCTCCTCCGCAACGATTGACCGAGACTTTGCGAAGGACGTCGAAGCGGCTATCGGCGCGCATCGGGAGCCGTTGGACCCGCCCGCGTGGGATTGATGCTCGACTCGACGGCCGCTGTTGCCGCCGAACGCCAGGGCATGAACGCCCGCCAACTGCTGGAAGCGGTAGCACAGGAAGCCGGCGATGAAGCAATCGCTGTTTCCGTCATCACTGTGCTGGAGCTCGCGCACGGCGTCGCCCGAGCTGATACCGCGGAACGCCGGGAACGCCGGCAGCGTTTCCTTAACGAGCTGCTTACCGGCGTTCCGATCCAGCCGGTTACCATCCCGGTCGCTCTCCGCGCCGGCGAGATCGACGGGCAAAGCCAGGCAAACGGAGTGCGCATCCCCTTATCAGATCTGCTGATTGGAACGAGCGCCCTGGAGCTTGGGTACGCCGTCGGGACCGGCAACGTCCGCCACTTCCAACTGATCCCCGGACTGAAGCTTATCCAACTCTGAGCGGTAACGAAATTGTACGGCGCGCCGCGCGTTACCCTCGAAATATATGGCGTTGTGGACGAAAAAGAAGAGCGACATGCTGCAGAGCGGCATGCACGCGCCTGCGTTCGAACTGCCGGCGCTCGACGGAAGCCGGCACTCTCTCGCGGAGCTGCTGGAGCACGGGCCGGTGTTGCTGGCGTTCTTCAAAGTGAGTTGCCCCGTGTGCCAGCTCACCATGCCGGTCCTGGGGCGGCTATCGCACAACGACGCCGTGCAGGTAATCGCCATCTCGCAGGATGACGCCACGAAGACCACGCGCTTCAACCAGCAGTTCGGCCTGACGATCCTGACGCTGCTCGATAGCTCCGCCGAGGGCTATCTGGTGAGCAACGCATTCGGCATTACGAACGTGCCCTCGATGTTCGTGGTGGAAACCGGCGGCGCAATTTCGAAAGCCGTTAACGGATTTTCTAAGTCGGAACTCGAAGAGTTCGGCCGCCGCGTGAATGTCATTCCATTCCGGCCCGACGAAAACGTGCCGCTGTGGAAAGCCGGTTGAGGGTCCAAGAACTGATCCCCGGGCGGGATCGCATTACATGTCGCGGCGGTTCTCGAGCGACTTGAGCATGGTCACTTCGTCAGCGAATTCCAGGTCGCTGCCCACCGGAATGCCGAGCCCGATGCGCGTCACCCGGACGCCGAGCGGCTTCAGCAAGCGCGAAAGGTACATCGCGGTCGCTTCGCCTTCGACGGTGGGATTGGTCGCGACGATCACTTCCGAAACGTCGCCCGATTGCATTCTTTCAAGCAGGCTTTGTATGCGAAGCTGCTCCGGCCCGATGCCGCGCAGCGGAGAAATCGCGCCGTGCAGCACGTGATACACTCCGTCGAACTGGCGCGTGGTTTCAATCGGCAGGATGTTGTGCGCCTCCTCGACCACACAGATGTTTGCGTGATTGCGGTGCGGATCGCGGCAATAAAGGCACAGCTCCGCGTCGCTGATGTTGTGGCAGACCGTACAAACGCCCAGCTTGTCTTTCACGTCAACCAGCGCCTGTGCCAGCCGCTCGGCTTCCTGCCGGTCGGTGCGCAGTACGTGGAAGGCCATGCGCTGCGCGGATTTCTGCCCAATCCCGGGCAGCCGCTTGAATTCCTGAATCAGCCGCGCGAGCGGCTCCGCGAAATCGGGCATGAATTCCTGAACGGCCTATAACAGGCCGGGCGGCAGGCCCATGCCGCCGAGCATTCCGCCGACCTTCGATTGCACCTGCTCATCCACTTTCTTGGCCGCTTCGTTGAACGCGGCCAGCACCATGTCCTGCAGCATCTCGACGTCGCCGGCCACCTCGGGGTCGATCTTCACGGCCGTGACGTTCTTCTTTCCATCCATGCTGACCGTCACCATGCCGCCGCCCGCTGTCGCTTCCACGCGCACCAGCTCGATCTCTTCCTGCATCTTGCGCTGCATTTCCTGCGCCTGCTTCATCATCGACTGCATGTTGCCGGGTAGTTTCATACGCCTTTATTCTTTCAGGTTCCGGACCGTCCGTACATGGGCATCCGGGAACAGTTCCTGAAATCGCTTCACGTCGGGGTGGGCCAGTGCGCGTTGCGCGGTTTCGTCTTCCTGCGGCTTGCCTGCTGCCGTTGCGGCGCTGCGTGCGGGAGCGCCGGTCTGCGGCGTGCCGGTCGTGATCGCGATGCGCATGGGACGACCCGCCACCTTCTGCACCGCTTTCTGCACGTCTTTTTCATCCAGCAGCATTCCGGCCGGAATCACGAAGCGCAGCTCGCCCTTCGCTTCCGTCACCTCTGCTTCGGACACCGTATCGGCGGTGAACTGCATCTGCAATTCGACAAGAGCATCGTGAATCGCCTGACGCCAGTCCGTAATGCTCGCGGGGTCTGCGGGCGCATCCGGCGCTGACGTTTTACGCGCGGTGTCCTGTTCGAATGGTGACGGCCCGCTGCGTACGGGCGCGGGTTTGGGCGGTGGCGGTGCTGCCGGAGGCGTCGCTTGCGGGGCGGCACGTTCGGGAGCTTTCGGCGTTGTTTTCAGTTGCGTGTTTCCGCCGGCGCCCGGTAGCGAAGCGAGCGCTTCTTCAATCGCGGTAAGCCGCCCGGCGTGCAACAGCCGCAACAACCCGATCTCCAAGTGCAAGCGCGGCTGCAGCGAAAATTGCAGATCCTTGAACAGGTCCAGAGTGAGCTGCAGATATCGCGTGAGGTCTTCCTCGCTGAATGCGCCCCCCGTCGCAGCAAGCTGCTGCTGCTCCGCTTCGGTGGCGGCAACCAAGCGCGTGTTCGGACCCGCGATCTTGATGACCAGCAGATTACGGAAATAGCGCGACAGTTCGCGGCAGAAATGCTGCAGGCTGCGTCCGTTGCGTTCGAGCTCCAGCACCATTTCGAGCATCGCGCGCGAATCGTTGCTTACCAGCGCCCGCGACACTTGCCCCAGCGAATCGAGCGAGAACATCCCGAGCAGGTTGCGCACTTCCGCGGCCATCAGCCGGTTGCCGCAGCACGCGATCGCCTGATCCAGCGCCGAAAGCGAATCGCGCACGCTGCCTTCGCCCGCCTGCGCCAGCGCCGACAACGTTTCCCCATCGGCCTCGATGCCTTCCTGCCCGCAGATCCACTCCATGCGCTGCACAACTTCCGCAAAATCCACAGAGCGAAAGCTGAACTGCTGACATCGCGATGCGACGGTGGTCGGAATCTTGTGCGCCTCGGTGGTGCAGAGCACAAACACGGCCCACTCCGGCGGTTCCTCCAGCGTCTTCAGCAGCGCATTGAACGCCTCGGTCGTGATCTGGTGCGCTTCGTCGATGATGAAAACTTTGTAGCGGTCGCGCGCCGGGCGGAAGCGCACGTTCTCGCGCAGTTCGCGGATTTCGTTGATGCCACGATTCGATGCCGCGTCGATTTCGATGACGTCCAGCGCGTTCCCGCCGCTGATTTCACGGCAACTCGAACACACGCCACAGGGCTGCGCGGTCGGACCCTTCTCGCAGTTCAGACAGCGCGCCAGGATGCGTGCAACCGTTGTTTTTCCGGTGCCGCGCTGTCCGGCGAAAATGTAGCCGTGCGCGATGCGGTCCTGCGCGATCGCGTTCTCGATGGTGGCGCGAACGTGCTCCTGTCCGATCAGCTCCGCGAAGCTTTGCGGACGATACTTCCTGGCAATGACCTGATACATGAAATGGGATTCGAGCGCGTCGAAACTGCGGAAAGCCAGACCCCGGGTAATCCGCGGCACACGAGCTAAGCCGTTACCGTTGCTTCCTTCCGGACCTGGCGGGGTTCGCGGCCGACCGTTGCACGAAGCCCGGAGCCTGACGTTTCATTGTAACGAGGCGGGCCCTTCCGCGCGCACTTCGGCTACACTGAAAGGCACATTCTTAACTGGGCTGTTGCTGAAGCATGAAGCACGCACGAATTGCGCGGCGCGCTGCGGTGGCGTGGGCCGCGTGCGCCGGTTGCATGTATGCCACGACGTTGGTCGCGATCTGGAATCCGCACCGGCTCCTGATTGGGGCCGATAGCGCCGTGATCACGGGAGTCGCGGGCCAGCACGGCACCGCCTGCAAAATCGCTCAGGACGGGCCGACCGTTTTCGCGTTCGCGGGTCTGGTGGACGATCGTACGGCCGCCTACAACGCAGCCGTGATCGCGCGCAGCGCCGCCGAGGAGGGCGGCACGCTCGAAGAACGCTTGAACCGCTTTATGACGCAGGCACGCGCTCCCCTCGAACGGGCCTTGGCGGGCCTGAA
>JAICMB010000553.1 GCA_025929455.1 Bryobacteraceae bacterium
CTGACATGGTTTAGCCATTATCCCCCGGGCGGCCCGGAACGGCCCTGCGGAACCGCTGCGGCGCACCCGTTTACTGGTTCGATATTGTATCAGTTTTGTTCGGTTTTCCGAACAGACTTTCGACGGAGGGAGGGTTTTTGAAAACGATCGTCGGCGTTTCAGGGGCCAGCGGCGCGATTTACGGCTTTCGTCTGCTCGAACGTCTGCGGCAGGCCGCGGCGGGTGAAACCCACCTCGTGCTCACCCGGTCGGCCGAGCGCACCGCCTGGATCGAGCTCGGGAAAACCGCCGCCGACTTCAAAGCGCTCGCGGATTTCTCGTATCCGCTGGAAGACGTCGGGGCGCCTCTGGCCAGCGGATCGTTTCTTATCGACGGCATGGTCGTGGCGCCATGCTCGGTTCACACCATGTCGGCGATCGCGGCCGGCATCAGTTCCAACCTGCTGTTGCGCGCCGCCGACGTCTGCCTGAAAGAGCGGCGCAAGCTCATATTGATGGTGCGCGAAACGCCGTTTCATCTCGGGCACCTGCGTACCATGACTGCGCTCGCCGAGATGGGCGCGATCGTGGCGCCGCCGATTCCGGCGTTCTACACCCATCCGGCAACGGTACTGGATATTGTCGATCGCAGTATCGACCGCGTACTCGATCTGTTGGGCATACCAGCGCCGTCGGCGCAGCGCTGGACCGGCGCGCGCAGCAGCGGCCAGGACCAGGCATCATGACGCGAGTACCACGAGTTGCGTTCCAAGGTGAAGCGGGCGCGTTTAGCCATGCGGCCGTGCAGCAGTTGCTCGGCAGCGATGTAAAGGTGGTGCCGTGCTCCTGGTTCGACCAAGTGTTTGCGCGGCTCGCGGCCGCAGAAGTGGACGCGGCTGTCATTCCGATCGAGAACACGCTGCACGGCTCGGTTCACGAAAACTATGACCACCTGCTGCATTATCCCGATATACGCATCGCCGCCGAGACCAGCGTGCGCATCGTACACAATCTGATCGCCGCTCCGGGCACGCAGTTTCGCGCCATCGAGCGCGTGTACTCGCACCCGGTGGCGCTGAACCAGTGCCTCAAATTTTTCGAGAACAACCCCCGCGTCGAAAAGGTGCCGTTCTACGATACAGCCGGCAGCGTCAAAATGATTATGCAGGACCGGCCGGCAGGCGCGGCGGCCATTGCGTCGTCGATCGCCGCGTCCATCTACGGTGCGCGCATTCTGCGGCGCTCCATCGAAGACGACCGGCAAAACTTCACCCGGTTTTTCCTGCTGCACGCAAAACGTAAAATCGCGCCGGCTGCGCCCGGCGGAACCTGGAAAACGTCGCTCGTATTCAGTACGCGCAATATGCCCGGCGCGCTGTTTCGTGGGCTGAGCGCGTTCGCTCTGCGTGAGATCAATCTGATGAAGATCGAATCGCGCCCGTTGCGTGGCAAGCCGTGGGAATATCTGTTCTATCTCGATCTGGAAGGCCGTGAACACGACGTGCCGGTTCAAAAGGCACTGGGGCACCTCCAGGAGCTGGCGGATTTTCTGCGTGTATTGGGCAGCTATCCGGTGGTGCGGCCGCCGGCCGCGCGCGCGCGGGCAACTGCGTGAACGTCTGTCTGGTAACCGCGCCCGTCAATCTCGCGCGGGCAGCCGCGGCGCCTGCGAGTCTCAAGACCGATCTGATGCGTGCGCCGCTAGGCGTACTCACGTTGGCATCGGAACTGCGAGCAAAGGGCGCGCGCGTCGAACTCATTGACCTTGACCTGCTCGCGCGCGATGCGGCGGTACGCGGAACCGCGCGCGCCGATTTCGCCGCACTCGCGGCGGAGTCCCTGGCTGCCCAGCCTGCGCGGGTATTTGGCTTCGCTTCGATTTGCAGCAGCTATCCTTATACACTGCGCGTCGCGACGGCATTGAAGCGGCTGCGGCCGGACGCCTTCGTAATACTGGGCGGGCCGCACGCGTCCGTAACGGACGTGGACACGCTGCGGGCTTTCGAAGCCATCGACATGATCGTGCGCGGCGAAGCGGACGAGACGCTCCCGCGTATGCTGAACGCTCGCCCTGCCGATTGGCCCCTCATTGACGGCATTACCTGGCGACAAAACGAAGCCATTCGCCGCAACCCGAACGCACCGCCTGTGCTCGACCTCGACGCACTGCCCTTGCCGGCTTTCGACCTTTATACAAGCGAACCACGGCAGGCCGGGATTGCGCTGGAGCTAGGCCGCGGGTGCCCGTTTGCATGCACGTTCTGTTCCACCAACGATTTCTTCCGCCGCAAATTCCGCCTCAAATCGCCCGCCGCGGTACTCGCACAGATGGCGGAGGTCGAAGCGCGTTACGGCTGCAATCGCTTCGAGCTGATCCATGACATGTTCACAGTGGATCGCCGTGCCGTGGTGCGGTTTTGCGAAGCACTGCTGGCGTCTGGAAAACAGTACCGCTGGGCGTGCAGCGCACGCACCGATTGCGTCGACCGGCCGCTCCTCGGACTGATGGCACAAGCGGGCTGCAGCGGAATCTTTTTCGGTATCGAGACCGGATCGCAACGGCTGCAGCACATAATCGGCAAGGACCTGGACATGGCGCAGGCCGCGCGCGTGCTGGAGGACTGCGCGGCGCTAGGCATCGCGACGACGGCGTCACTCATCGCCGGTTTCCCCGACGAGCACCCCGGGGATTTCGACGACACGGTCTCATTTCTCGCCAATGCCGCCCGCTACGACGGCTGCGCGCTGCAACTGCACATGCTGGCGCCGCTGCCCGCCACTCCCATTGCCGACGCCCACCGCGATCAGTTGCTGCCGCTTCCCCGTGCATCTGACATTTCCGGCTCCGACCTGGATGCGGCCGACCAGCCGCTCATCGCCGCCCATCCGGCGATCTTCTCGAACTTCTACGCTGCTCCCACGCCGCACCTGGACCGCCCTTGGGTAAGCGACATGCGCGACTGGCTGCTGGACGGCTTTACCCGCTATCGCTGGGTCATGGTTGCGCTGCACCGGAATACGCATCTAAGTCGCGTTTTCGAATGTTGGCGCGCTGCGGGTGATCCCAATTGGCTTCGTTTTTTCGAGACCTCGGACGTTGCGCCGGACGAGAGTATCCACGCCTTGGCCGCGTACTATCGCGCGGTGAGCGAAAC
>JAICMB010000101.1 GCA_025929455.1 Bryobacteraceae bacterium
GCGACCCGCGGCATTTTCAATTAGCACTGCGCGTGAGCTTTTAACGAGGTTTACGATACAATCCCGCCCTGAGCTTGTCCACCGCACTTACTTTAACGGAAGCCGCCGCACGCGAATGCTTCGAGTGTCGGCCGTTACGGCTGCGCCCTCGGCGAGGACGTCCTCGCACGATTCCCAAATGGCGCGTATCAACGTGGCTTGGCCTGCGGCATCGACCTTCTGGATTCGCAAGAATACGACAGATGGGCGGCCCGCTCTCGCCAGCGCAAGATGTGAGTGGAAGTCGTGGTCAAGCGTGATGCAGATTCGATCATCCCGCCAGGCGGCATTCAAAATTTGCGCGCCTTCCGCCTGCTGTAAGTTCACCTCGCTGACGTGAACGGCGTCCCAGCCGATCTCACGAAGGATAGCCGCGGTCGCCGGCGCCAGACCTTGATCCAGCAGAACGCGTTTCACGCTACCCGGTGAATTTCATCATCTACAGTAGCGGCGGCGTATCGCAGCACCTGCTCCAAATCAGCGTCCTCCAGGAATGGATACTCGCGTAGGAGTGCCGCGCGATCCGGATAGGTAGCGAGGAGCTCCAGCACCTGACGCACGGTGATCCGCATGCCACGAATGCATGGCTTGCCTCCACACTTACCTTCTTCGATCGTTATGCGCTCAAACCCGGGGGCCGGATTCACAACCCTCAGTTTAGCGGTTTTCCTTTGAATTTACGTTCGTGTGCACCCGTCACGGCGCATACGCCTGAAACTATCGCCATCCTTCGTCAGATCACCGCTGCAGGAGACCCGCCCCACTTTCAATTGAGATTACGCCTGATCTTTAACGACCTTTTTACGCGTAACCCACCCCTTCGTGCTGCCCTCCGCGATTCGACACGCGCGCTGCGTGTTACGCTACCGGACAAGGCAGTTCTCATGCACCTCCGCCCCGCCCTGTATTTACTCCTCGCGGGCTCCACCATCGCGGCTTCCCTTTACGGATTCCAGCGGCCCTGGCGGCAGGTCCCCGGCATCGAATACGAAAATTTCGAGGTCCCGCCGGACTTCCAGGAAAAAACCGAGTGGGTCTACGCGCGCCTCATTTATCCGTCCTACCGCATTCCCGGCTGGGGCCGCTACAACAGTTGGACCATCGATTATCCTCGGTCGGACCGCCACTTCTCCGCCGCCGTCCGCCGCCTCACCCGCGTGCACGCGCGCTCCGTCGAACAGATCGTCGATCCGCTCGATCCCCAGTACCCCGACGACCTCTACAATTACCCCTGGCTTTACGCCGTCGAAGTAGGCCACTGGGATCTGACCGACACGCAGTGCGCCAAGATCCGCGACTTCATTAACCGCGGCGGGTTTCTCATGGTGGACGACTTTCACGGCACGCAGGAATGGCAGGTGTTCGTCGCCAGCATGAGCCGCGTCTTTCCCGATCATCCCATCGTTGAGCTCGAAAATAGCGAGCCGATCTTCCACACGATCTTCGATCTCGACGACCGCTATCAGGTGCCCGGCGCGCAGTTTCTCGAAACCGGCCGCAGCTATGAGAAGGATGGATACGAAGCGCGCTGGCGCGGCATCAAGGACGACAAGGGCCGCGTCGTGGTCGCGATCTGCCATAACATGGACCTGGGCGATTCCTGGGAATGGGCCGACGATCCCCGCTACCCCGAAAAGTTCTCCGCGCTCGGCTTTCGAATTGGAGTAAATTACCTCATATATTCCATGACCCATTAGCCGAAAACGGCCGGCCACCTAGATGTTCCAGTTTCTTTTTAAATATCCCGCCGCAGTATTCTCCAAAGGCAGCTTTGTGCTGCTCGGCCGCTGGCCCGTGTGGATGCTCGCGTTGCTCATCGGCGTGTGCGCCGCCGCCGTCGGCATACTCATCTGGCAACGCCGCCGTCACACCACCGCAAACATGCACGGCCTGCGCACCGCCGCCGTCTGGCTGCTGCAGTCATCTTTAATTGCGCTGCTGCTTCTGCTGCTCTGGCAACCGGCCATGAGCATCAGCGAACTTAAACCGCAGCAGAATATCGTGGCCGTTTTAGTTGACGACAGCGCCAGCATGTCCACGCCCGACGAATCCGCCGCGCCCCGCATCGATCGTGCCAAACAGGTGCTTAACTCCGGCCTGCTGCAAAACCTGCAGCAGCGCTTTCAAGTGCGCCTCTATCGCGTCGGCGCCCGCACCGAGCGCGCGCCCGATGCCGCATCGCTCCAAGCCCGTGAAACCGCCACGCACCTCGGCCCCGCGCTGCGCGAAATCGTGAACGAATCCGCCACACTCCCCATCGGCGCCATCCTGCTGCTCAGCGACGGCGCCGACAATAGCGGCGGCATTGACGCCGACACCATGGCTGCGATTCATCGCCAGCACATTCCCATCCACACCATCGGATTCGGCCGCGTCGATATGTTGCGCGATGTCGAAATTTCGAGCGTCCAAGTGCCCGCACGCACTCTCGCCAACGCCCGCGTGCAAGCCACGCTCACACTGCACGAAGGCGGCTACGAAGCGCGGCACGCAAAACTATCGGTGAACATCGGCGGCAAAACACTCGCCACTCGCGACGTCGTTTTCAAACGCGACGGCGCGCCGCAAACGGAACAGATCCTCTTCGACGCGGGCGACGCGGGTGTTAAGGACATCCAGTTCCGCATCGACCCGCTCGCCGACGAAACAAATCTCGAAAACAACGCCATCACGCGCGTCGTCTACGTCTCGCCAGAAAAGAAACGCATCCTCTACGTCGAAGGCGAGCCTCGCTGGGATTACAAATTCCTCCGCCGCGCCATCGACGAAGATAAGTCCGTGCAGCTCGTCAGCATGCTGCGCACGACGGAAAACAAGATCTACCGCCAGGGCGTCTCCGGCCCGAATGAGCTTGCAGACGGGTTTCCGTCGAAAGTCGAAGACCTGTTCTCGTACGATGCCATCGTCCTCGGCAGCGTCGAAGCGAACTACTTCACCGTCACGCAGCAGGAGCTTATCCACGAGTTCGTCGATCGCCGCGGCGGCGGCCTCCTGTTCATGGGCGGACGTGCGGCGCTTGCCGACGGCGGCTACAGCCGGCCGCCGTTCACTGACCTGCTGCCGGTGCGACTTCCCGATCGCAAGAACACATTTCATCGCGATCCCGCCTACGCCGCCCTCGCACCCGCCGGCCGCGACAGCCTGATCTGCCGCCTTGAAGACGATCCCGACCGCAACGTCGCGCGCTGGAAAACGCTCCCGTATCTGATGGATTACCAGGAGGCCGGCACGCCGAAACCCGGCGCGCTGGTGCTCGCGGACATCACGGTCGCCGGCCGTAAGATGCCGCTCCTTGTCACGCAGAACTATGGCCGCGGACGTACCGCTGTCTTCGCCACCGGCGGCGACTGGCGCTGGCAAATGTTGCAGCCGGTCTCCGACATGTCGCACGAGATGTTCTGGCGTCAGTTTCTGCGGTGGCTATCGAGCGACACGCCTTCACGCGTAGTCGCGTCATCACCCGCCACGGTGCTCTCCGATGACGGCCATGCACGCTTGCGAGCCGAGGTCCGCGACACCACGTTCCTACCTACATCTGACGCGCAAGTCACGGCCAACATAGTCGCGCCCGACGGTTCCTCGCACACTGTCGATCTGCGTCCCGACCCGCAGGACACCGGTGTGTACACGGCCGATTGGGACGCCCCGCAGGCCGGCGCGTACGTCGTCGAAGTCAGCGCCAAGCGCGGCAACGAAACGCTTGGCCGCGACGTGCTTACCTTACGCCGCGAAAATGGCATCGCCGAAAACTTCCATCGCGAACAAAACCGCGAACTGCTCCAACGGCTCGCGTCCGAAACCGGCGGCCGCTACTGGCCGGCCGCGGACGCGTCCCGCATCCCGGGCGAAATTTCGTATTCCGAAGCAGGCCTCACCGTCCGCCAAACTAAGGACCTCTGGAACATGCCCGCGATTTTCCTCCTCGCGCTCGCACTGTGCTCCGCGCAATGGCTGCTCCGCCGCAAATGGGGTGTCGTATGAATTGGCCTAAGCTTCTGAGTGCCTTTGTGGGGCAGGCTGTTAGCCTGCGGCCGATTGTCAATCGGCCTCGCGCCCTATCAGCAAAACCCGAAGGCCGATTACAAATCGGCCGCAGGTTAAAAACCTGCCCCACTCTCCTCCTAACTACGCTCGCCCTCGCTGCCTCCCTGCACGCCACCACCTACTGCGTCACCGTCGCAGGCCTCGGCGGCGAACCCGATTACGACCAGCGCTTCTCCGGCTGGATTAGAGACATCGACAACGCGCTCAAATCGGCGCCGGATACTCACGTCGACGCGCTCACCGGCGCTGCATCTACGAAAGCGCACCTCGAAACCACGCTCTCCCGCATCGCCGGCGAAGCCAAGCAGGATGACGAACTCATCCTCGTCCTCATCGGCCACGGCAGCTTCGACGACGTCGACTACAAATTCAATCTCCCGGGCCCGGACATCACCGCCGCCGAACTCGCGAAACTGCTTGACCGCATCCCCGCGCACCGCCAACTCGTCGTCAACACGACAAGCTGCAGCGGCGCTTCGCGCGGTGCACTTGAGAAGAACGGCCGCATCGTCGTCACTGCCACAAAATCCGGCACCGAGCGCAACGCCACCGTCTTCGCGCGCTACTGGGCCGCCGCGCTCAGCGACCCCGCCGCCGACACCGACAAGAATCAAGTCATCTCCGCGCTCGAAGCCTTCAAATACGCCGAACAAAAAACCGTGCAGTTCTACGAACAGCAGAAACGCCTCGCCACCGAGCACGCCCTCCTGGACGACACCGGCAAAGGCGAAGGCACCCGCGACCCGTCGCCGCAAAACGGCGAAGGCCGCCTCGCCTCACAATTCGCGCTAGTCCGCTTCGGCGCGGCGCAACAACAAGCGCTCGACCCGCACAAACGCGAATTGCTCGCCCACAAGGATGAGCTCGAACAGCAAATCGACGCGCTCAAATACGACAAAGCCGCGCTCCCCACCGACGAGTACAAAAAGAAGCTCACGACGCTCCTCCTTGACCTCGCGCGCACCCAAGCGGAGCTGGACAAATGAAACCCGCTCCTCTACACTTTCTGCCTGTTGCTCTGATCAAGCCTGTTGCTCTGATCAAGCCTGTTGCTCTGATCAAGAGTGTGGGGCAGGTTGTCAACCTGCGGCCGATTGTCAATCGGCCTGGCGCTGGTCCAGGCAAACTCCTCAGGGCTACCAGCCAATCCGGCCTTCACCGGATTCCACTCTATATAACGCGCAATCCGCCGAAACTCCGTCTCATCCCGCACCAGGCGGTCATAGCTCTCGTCCTGCCAAAACGGCTTACCCGTGAGCCGCAGCATCCGATTCGCTTCCTTCGCCGCGAATCGCTTCAGCGATTGCATCAGCCTGGGAACCGGCACGCTGGGAGTAACTAACAGGTGCACATGATTCGGCATCACAACATAGCTGTGAAGCTCAAACTGGCGCAACGAGTGCGCCCGATACTGGATCGCGTCGACCACAAGCTTCGCGATCTTCGGCATTTGCAAGTATCGCGGTCCCGTCTGTGCCCGATCGAGGATGCGGTCCATCGCGACAAACGCCTCCCCGGAGGTCAGCTCCGCAGGGAAATGCCGATTAACGGGAAGACTCCCGGCCAAACGCCATGTGAGAAACATCGGCCGGTCGATCGCGTGCAAATGCGGCAGACGTCGAGTGTGGAAGGAGTTCACACAGCACAGTGCCTGCCGTCCAGCAACACTCTCACAAAACCGCACAGGCCGATTGCCAATCGGCCGCAGGTTAACAACCTGCCCCACGTCATCTTGCTAGCGGCGCTCTGCGTTGCCCCCGCCTTCGCCCAAAGCCCCGACGCCTGCGCCGCGCTCCGCCATCACGGCCAGTTCGACGCCGCGCAATCGTGCTACACGCGCCTCGCCGCCAGCCCCAACCCCGCCCTTCGCGCCGAAGGCCTCTGGCATCTCGAACGCTGGCAAGACGCCAACACCGCCTTCCGCGCCGCCGTCGCCGCGCACCCCGATGACGATAACCTGCGCGTCCGCTGGGGACTGCTCTATCTCGACCACTGGCAAGACCAGGATGCCGCTAAGCTCTTCCAGGAAGCCCTCAAAATCAACGAAGGCAACGCGCAAGCCTGGCTCGGCCTCGCGCGCGCCGCCGGCGAGTTCAGCGCCAAAGCCGTCGAGTACGCCGAAAAGGCCGCGCAGCTCGATCCCAAGCTCGCCGCCGCGCACGAACTCCTCGCCTCGCTCGCGCTCGAAGACTCCGATCCGAAAAAGGCCGCCGCCGAAGCCGACAACGCGATCGCCATCGATCCCGAAGCGCTCGACGCCATGGCCGTCCACGCCACCATCGACTTCCTCGCCGACAAAACCGATTCGCCCTGGCCCGCGCGCATCCTGAAAATCAATCCCGTTTACGGTGAAGCCTACGCCAGCGCCGCCCGCATCCTCGTCATCAACCGCCGCTACATCGAAGGCATCGCGCTCTACCGCAAAGCGCTCGAACTCAACCCGCGCCTCTGGTACGCGCACAGCGAACTCGGCATCAACCTCATGCGCCTCGGCCAGCAGCAGGACGCGCGCCGCGAACTCGAAACCGCCTACAACAACGGTTACAAAGACCCCGCCACCACCAACTCACTCACGCTGCTCGACAGCTATAAGAATTTCGTCACCGTCCGCACACCGCACGGCATTCTGCGCCTGCACAAAAAAGAATCCGCGCTGCTTGCACCCTACTTCGAAGAGGAACTCGAACGCTGCATCGCGACCTATAACAAGAAGTACGGCTTCGCGCCGAAAGGCCCCGTGCAGATCGAGGTCTATCCCGACCACGAAGACTTCGCCGTGCGCACCATGGGCATGCCCGGACTTGGCGCGCTGGGCGTCACTTTCGGAAGCGTCGTCGCCATGGACAGTCCGTCAGGCCGCCCGCCCGGCAGCTTCCATTGGGCCAGCACGCTGTGGCATGAAATGAGTCACGTCTACGTGCTGCAGGCTACCAATCACCGCGTGCCGCGCTGGTTCACCGAAGGTATGGCCGTCTATGAAGAGACCGCCACCTCGCCCGATTGGGGCGATCGTCTCGACCCCGGCACCATCGACGCACTCGCCAAAAAGAAACTGCTGCCCGTCGCGGAACTCGATCGCGGTTTCATACGTCCGTCCTATCCATCGCAGGTCGTCGTGTCGTATTTTCAGGCGGGCAAAATCTGCCAGTTCATCGCGGGCAAATGGGGCTATTCTAAGCTGCTCGACATGATGTACGTGTTTGCGAAAAACGGCACCACGCCGCAAGCGATTCAGACACTCGGCCTCACGCCCGAACAATTCGATCAGCAGTTCTTCGCGTGGCTCGACAAACAGACCGGCAAAACTGTTTCAGCATTTGCGGAGTGGAAAAAAGATATGACGGCCCTGCTTGTAGCCGACAAGGAAAAACACTACGACGAGGTCATAGCGAAGGGTCCCGCCATTCGCGACATGTACCCCGATTATGTTGAGCCCGGCAACGCCTACGACGCACTCGCCGACGCCTACATCGCGAAAGGCGAAAAAGCGAAAGCCCGCGAAGAGCTCGAGCGTTACAGCGCCATCGGCGGCCGCAGCCCGCGTCTCATCAAATCGCTTGCAGCCTTCGAAGCCGAAGCCGGCGACAAGAAAAAAGCCGCCGTCACGCTCACACGCCTGCTCTACATTTATCCCGAAGACACCGAATTGCATAGGCGCCTCGGCTCGCTCTTGCTCGACACCGGCGATCCCACCGCCGCCGTCCGCGAGTTCCGCGCCGAGCTCGCCACCAACCCCGTCGATACCGCGCAAGCGCATTACGATCTCGCTCGCGCGCTGCACCAGGCCGCCCGCAACGACGCTGCTCGCGACGAAGTGCTGGCTGCCCTCGAGACCGCTCCCAATTTCAAACCCGCGCAGCAATTACTCTTGGAATTAGCTAAATAACATGTCAACCATTGCCGTTCCCACTACCGACGTTGCCGAGTTGAAGGACCGCCTTCACCGCTTTGAAGAGGTGCGCTCCGGTATCGTGCGCGAAGTGCACAAAATCATCGTCGGCCAGGAAGAGGTCATCGAGCAGGTGCTCATCTCGCTTTTTGTCGGAGGCCACTGTCTCATCACGGGCCTGCCCGGAACGGCGAAAACGCTGCTCGTGCGCACGCTCTCGCAAACTCTCGGCCTCAAGTTCAAGCGCATTCAGTTCACGCCGGACCTGATGCCGTCCGACATCACCGGTACCGACATCATCGAAGAGGACCAAACCACGGGCCGCCGCGCGTGGACCTTCGTTCCCGGCCCGATCTTCACAAACGTGCTGCTCGCGGACGAGATCAACCGCACGCCGCCGAAGACGCAATCCGCGCTGCTTGAAGCGATGCAGGAGTTGTCGTGCACCGTGCGCGGCCACATCTATCGCATCGAAGCGCCGTTCTTCGTGCTGGCCACGCAGAACCCCATCGAACTTGAAGGTACGTATCCGCTGCCGGAAGCCCAGCTCGACCGCTTCCTGTTCAACACGATGCTCGACTATCTCAGCGCCGACGATGAAATGAAGGTGGTCGATCTCACCACCACAACCGCCACCGCCGTTGCCGACACCGTCACCAACGCCGAAGAGATCCTCGGTTTCCAACAGCTCGTGCGCATGGTGCCCATCGCCGAAACCGTCGCCCGCTACGCCGTCGACATCACGCGCGCCACTCGCCCCACCTTCAGCGAAGCGCCCGACTTTATTAAGAAGTACGTGAACTTCGGAGGCAGCGTGCGCGCCGCGCAGTCGCTCGTCCTCGCCTCCAAAGCCCGCGCCCTCATGCACGGCCGCCACCACGTCGCGTACGACGACGTACGCGCCCTAACGGCGCCCATCCTGCGTCACCGCGTCCTGCTCAACTTCCACGCCGAATCCGAGCACCTGACGCAAGACAACCTGTTAGAGCAGCTGCTGGACGCCAAGCGCCCCCAATGAAGTCATCGACCAGGTCAGATGTGGCGCAACCAGTCTTGCTGGTTGCGATTCCGCGAACCAGCACTAGACCACTGCCAATCCTCGATCC
>JAICMB010000065.1 GCA_025929455.1 Bryobacteraceae bacterium
AACCTTACGCGACGGCTTATGGGCCGAGCGTTTTCTGCAGCGGGCGAAGCGGGTCTGGAGACCCGCTGCAGGCCTGGAGGCCTGCCCCACGGCGGAATCTGCGCATGCTGCGATGAAATTAGCATGTAGTAATACAGAGGAAATCGTCGGTGTTTCTGCACCTGAGAGTGGCTCGGACGGGGGAAGAGCGCAGGCAGCAAGACTGCCTACGCCACCGTTTGGATTGGCTGTGAGGTCGGGAATGACAGGCGCCCACAAGGGTGGCCGGCATGTTAGAGGGATTTCAGGAAGGTCGCTTCGGAGTCGTCCCAGGAGCCCTCGGAGATGACCTTCTGTACGATTTTGCCGTTGCGGTCGATCACGTAGGTCTCGGGAATTTTGAAGGTGCCGAAGGAGTAGGGGATGCTCCAGTCGGGGTTGCGCGCGGTTTCGTAAGCGGGCGGGAAGCGGTTGAGGAAGCGCTTGTAGGCGGCGGGATTTTTGTCGACGCTGATGGCCACGACGACGACGCCGGAGCCGGCCATTTTGCGTGCGAACGCGTTCAACGCGGGCGTCTCTTCGACGCACGGGGGGCACCAGCTTGCCCAGAAGTGCAGGACCAGGGCTTTGCCGCCGAAGTCGGAGGGCGTGATGCGGCGGCCGTGGTCGGTGGTGATGGAGAAATCGGGAGCGGTGTCGCCGGCTTTGACGACGCGCTCGCGCAGGGTGCCGGTGGCGACGACGATGAATGCGACCACGAGGGCGCACATGGCGATGCGGAGGATGAGATCGACTTTGCTGCGGGACATGCGGATGGAATGCTCTCTTACAATTTTAAAGGATTTCTAACATGTTTCAGCATCGCAACTTCTGTGCGGCGCATCCCACAAGCGGGTTAACAGGTGAATGCTGATTACGCGGCGCGTGGATTTTTCCTCATCGCATGTGTGCGCGCGGCCGGATCTGAGCGAGGCTGATAATCGCGCGATCTACGGGGCAGCGGCGAATCCATCGGGGCACGGGCATAACTACGTCCTGGAAGTAACGCTTGAAGGTGAGCCCGATCCGGTTACCGGGATGGTGTTCGATCTGAAGCTGCTGAAAGAAGTGCTGAACCAGGAAGTAGTGACGCCGATGGATCACCGTTTTCTGAATTATGAAGTGCCGCCATTCGATCGCGTGGTACCGACGGCTGAGAACATCGCGGTAGAGATCTGGCGCCGGCTGGAACCGCATTTCAAAGGACAGCCACGATTGCATAACGTACGGCTGTATGAGACCGAGGACCTGTACGTCGACTACGCGGGGGATGCGCGATGATCCGAGTTACGCGGCGGTATCGCTTCTCGGCGTCGCACCGGCTGCACTCACAGCAATTGAGCGAGACGGAAAATTGCGAGATGTACGGAAAGTGTAATAATCCGTTCGGCCACGGCCATGACTATGTACTGGATGTGACGGCGGCGGGTCCAATCGATGAAGCGACGGGACAAGTGTTGAATCCTGCAACTCTCGACGCCCTTGTGAATCAGTATGCTTTGCGGGATTTACGCGAGAGCAATTTGAACGTGGACGTGGAGGACTTTTCTGAGATTGTGCCGACTTCGGAGAACGTAGCGGCTTTGATCGCGTCGCGGCTGGCGCGGAACTGGCACGCGGCGTTTGCGGGCGATTGGCCGCGGCTGGCGGGAGTGAAGCTGCGCGAAACGCGGCGCAATTCATTTGAGATCTTGACATGAAAAACAGCAAGGCAGTTGTGGAACTGATGCCGCAGCAAGCGGCGGATGGCGAGATGCCGATCGCGGAGCGCGTGCGCGACATTCTGGCGTTGATCGGCGAGGATCCGGCGCGTGAGGGGCTGCTGCGCACACCGGAGCGCGCGGATAAGGCGCTGCGGTTTCTGACCAGCGGCTATCAGATGGACCTGTCGCGCATCGTCAACAACGCCATCTTCGATCAGAAGGTGGATGAGATGGTGGTGGTGAAGGACATCGAGTTCTTCAGCATGTGCGAGCACCACCTGCTGCCGTTTTTCGGCAAGATGCACGTGGCGTATTTGCCGGCGAATAAGGTGATCGGGCTGAGCAAGATTCCGCGCATTGTGGACATGTTCGCCCGGCGGTTGCAATTGCAGGAGCGCTTGACACAGCAAGTGGCGGGGACGATCGAGAAGGTGCTGAACCCGCGCGGCGTGGGCGTGATCTGCGAGGCCCGGCACTTCTGCATGATGATGCGCGGCGTGGAGAAGCAGCATTCGGGCACCATCACGAGCGCGATGCTCGGCGATTTCCGGGCGAGGAAAGAGACGCGGGACGAGTTTCTGTCGCTGGTGGCGCAGAAGAATCATCCGTTTATGTAGCGTTTAGCCCCGTAGGACAGGCAGCAAGACTGCCTCTCCTACGGGGCTTCTGCTACATTGTGCTTTCCCGGCCATGTCT
This sequence comes from Bryobacteraceae bacterium, assembly GCA_025929455.1. The sequence continues at coordinate 2,418 of JAICMB010000065.1, forward strand.
ATTCAAATTTTGGTGCAGGGGAGGATCGCTGGCGCACGGCAATTTTTCCTCGCGGGATCGGGCGTGGAGGACGATCTCACTGGACGTGTGCAGTGGATCGGCCTTTTAAGCGAGGTGCTTCCGCGCGCGCTCATCGCGGAGCTGGGACTTTCAAAAATGCTGCTAGGCTCGGCGGGCGGCGATCAGTTTTTACTGGTGCTGCCTGAGGAAGCGCGCGAAGCGGCGGTGCAGTTTCTGTCGGGGGCGCGCGACGACATGCGGCGGCTCAGCGGCGGGCAACTCGAATTTTATTGGGCGATCACGGAAAATCTGGGCGACTGGAGCGACGTGCGCAAGCGCCTAACGGCGGAGATGCAACGCAAGCAGGGAACGCCGCTCGCGTTTTCCGCACCGGGCGAGATTGCGGCGGCGGAAGCGGAGCCGGAGTATTTTGCAGCGTTCGGGAGAGCGTTGTATTCGACGCAGGAGATCGGGTGGTCGCCGGAATCGCCGGCGCGAGTGCGCACCGAGGGCGGCAAGCACACCTGGCCGCTGGGCGGAGGACAGGAAGCGATTCCGCTGGCACGGCATGCGGCGCTGAACGATAGCGATACGAATGTCGCGTCTGCGGCGGAGTTGGCGCGGCGCGCCGAGGGGCGGCCGCTGTGGGGCGTGCTGCGCGGCGATGTGGACAACTTCGTGATCCGCATGCGGCGGTTAAACACCATCGAAGAGCACGTACAGATCTCAGTGATGTTCCGGCAGTTTTTCGCGGGTGAGATCGAGGTGCTGTGTTCGATGCCGGAGTTCTGGCGCAAGGTGTCGGTGCTGTACGCGGGCGGCGACGATTTCGCGGTGTACGGCGCGTGGGATGCGCTGATCGGATTCGCGCGCGAACTGCGACGCCTGTTTGGGCGCTTTGCAGAAGAGAAATTGAACGAGTTGCCGGGGCCGGAGGGGAAGACGCTATCGATGGCGGTGGCGCTGGCGCCGGGGACGGGTGCGCGGCTAGATGACCTTTTCGACGCCGCGGGCGAGCGCCTCGAGATAGCGAAATCCGCGGGCAAGGACGTGTTCGATGTATTCGGGCGCATTCTCGAATGGAAGCAGGTTACAGACGCCGCCGAACTCAAAGACGACTTGATGCGGATGCTTTCCGATTTCGGCGCGCGGCCGGATTACATTCGCGAGTTGTGCGGCATTTATCGCGAGACGAGACGCGACGGCGCGGGGCGGCGCAAGGAGCCGTCGTGGAGATTTCATCGCCGGCTGACCCGGATTCTGGCGGGGCCGCGCACGCGCGAATTTCAGAAGGCGCGCGCGGCGCTGGCCGTGGAACTGGCGGGCAAGAATCCCGCCAATGTGAAGATGCGTCCGAGCGGGCGCGTAGCGTTAGAATGGGCAAGATTGTCGGTACCGGGGCCGGTGTAAGCGGCGGCGGTACAGCAAGAGGAGCGAATGGCAGACCCGCAACCGGAAAATAAGGAGCGCGCGGAGAATCGCGAGGGCGGCCGCGGGCCGAGGCCCGATCGCGGTCCGCAGCAACGCGGCGATCGCGGGGATCGCAGAGAAGGCGGTCGTTTCGGCGATCGCGGGCGTCCCGAAGGCCCGCCGGAAATCGACCTCGACAAGCTCATCGCGGACCCGTTATATCTCGACAATCAGGCGCACGCGGTGGTGAGCCGCATGCGCGACATGGACTCCGGCACGCGTAGCCAACTGCGGCGGTTGTACAGCGCGGTGAGGCGGTCGGTGCGCGCGCCCGAGAGCGAGCGGCAGCAGCAGTTCGTGATGCTGCGCGCGCGGCTCGCGTATACCATCGCGCGGCATTCGCTGCGGAGCATGGATACGCTCGAAAAATTGCTGTTGCAGGTGACGCGCAAGAACGAAGCGCGCGGCTACGAACGGTTTCGCGACCTGTTCGAGGCCATCATCGCCTATAACGAATGACGCGCATGCTGCCACGGCGCGCAGCACGGGAGACCTCATGAGTTCGCACACTGCGGAAACACAACTGAAGCTGATTGGGAAGCTGATTCTGGACGGAGACCTGGAGTGCCGGACGGGCCTCCATATCGGCGCGGGCAAAGGATCGCTAGAGATCGGCGGCGCCGACAATCCGGTTGTGAAGGACGCTTTCGGACTGCCCTATGTGCCGGGTAGTTCGCTGCGCGGAAAGCTGCGCTCGCTGTTGGAGCAGGCCACCGGCGCGGCGGTTCCGGGCGAGATGGTGTTTCTGTCGAAGCGCAGAGGACAGGAAGTGCGGATTCACCAGACGGACCGGCCGGACGATGAAATCTGCCTGATTTTCGGGCGCAATCCGGGGCGCATGGAGCGGGTGTCGGGCGAGGCGCTGGAAACGGCTTCGGCCACGCCATCGCGGCTGTCGGTGTATGACGCGCCGCTGGTGGTCGAGAGCATCACGCCGCAAATGCGCGAGAACCTGGACGATGAACTGACGGAAGTGAAGAGCGAGAACGCGATCGACCGCATTACTTCGCAGGCGAATCCGCGCACGCTGGAACGCGTGCCGTCGGGAGCGCGGTTTCACTTTCGTATGGTGATGGATATTTTGTGCCAGGAAGACCGCGAGCTGGTGCCGCGCGTGGTAGAAGCGCTGCGTTTGCTTGAAGACGATGCGCTGGGCGGCGGCGGTTCGCGGGGAAGCGGGCGCGTGGCGGTGAAGAACTTGCGGCTGACCTGGCGTGGGCGCGATTATTACGCGACGGGCGCGCAAGAGCAGCAACTCGCCGATGGCGCCGATGCCGCCGCGCTGCAGGCCGCGGTAGCCGCGCCGGATTTCACGGACAAGCTGGCGTAGGCGGTATGGCGTTCCGCTCCGCGTTGTCTTCCCTGGTGCGCCTGCGACCCACCGGACCGTGGCGCTTCGGCGACGCCTCCGGCAGCCGCGAGCGCGTGGACCTTATCTTTCACAGCGACGCGCTGTTTTCGGCGGTGACCGCGGCGATGGCGCAACTTGGGTGGACCGAGGAATGGCTGGACGCGACCGCGCGAGCTGCGGCGGACGGTGGCGCGCAGGTGCGGTTTAGTTCGGTGTTTCCGTTTCAACGCGATGTACTGTACGTGACGCCGCCGCGGACGCTCTGGCCACCCGCCGCTACCACACGGCTGCGCTACAAGGGCGCGCAGTTTGTTCCGCTGGCGCTGGTCGAAGCGCTGGCGGCAGGCGATGCGCTCGATGAGAACCGCTGGCTGATTGATGGTGAGAGCCGGTGCGTGATTCCGGCGCGCGATCCGAGGGAAGGGCCGTTTCGAAAAGTGTGGCGCTCGTCGGCGGCGGTGGACCGCGTGGGAGCAGGCGTAGCGCCGTACACGACGGCGTGTCTGCAGTTCAACCGCGATGCCGGATTGTGGACGCTCGCGGTGTACGCGAACGAGTCCGCGCGCGAGACATGGGGGCCGCGAGTGGGTGCGGCATTCCGGTTACTGGCGGATTCGGGAATCGGCGGAGGGCGTTCGCGTGGATGCGGACGCGCGGCGGATCCGGAATGGTCGGATGCCCCGGCGTTGCCGCAAGGTACGGATGAGAGCGCGGCGCTGTACTGGCTGCTGTCGCTGTATTCGCCGGCCGCATCCGACAACGTCGATTGGAGCGCGGGCGATTATGCGACGATCACGCGCACGGGGCGCGTGGAGAGCGCGCAGGCATGGGGCGCAATGAAACCGCCGGCGCAGATGATCGCGGAAGGTTCGGTGGTGCACGCTGCCGACGAGCCCGAAGGATCAGCGTCGGATATTGCACCCGAGAACGCGCGGCATCCGGTGTATCGCGCTGGATTCGCGGTAGCGGTTCCGGTGCCGGCACGGAGCGCGCCGTGAGATACCTCGTTACGGGTCTGTCGCCTATTGCACTGGCGGCCGCAACCGGCAAAAGGCGACCGGTCGCGCCACTTTGGGTGGGGGGCCTGCGGTGAGATATCGCGTGACATGTCTGACGCCGACGCTGGTGGGCGACGGGCGGAAGCTTGCACCGATCGACTATATGGTGTGGCGCGACCAGGTGAACGTCCTCGACCAGACGCGCATTTTCCGGCTGCTGGCTCGCGGGCCGCGGCTGGACGGGTATCTGGCGCAACTGAAAAAAGCGGACAAGCTGGATTTCGCGTCGTGGGGCGGATTTGCGCAGAACTATTCGGAGCGGCGCATTCCGTTTGAGCACGCGAGCATGACGCCGGTGTGGAACGCGGCGCGGGCCGAGGGACTTTTCATTCCACTGTTCGCGGCCGGCCTGGGCGGCGCGTATCTCCCGGCGAGCGCGTTGAAGGGCGCGCTGCGCACGGCAGTGATGTACACGCGCGTGAGCGAGCAGATGTTGAAGCAGGTGGCAGCGCGGGTGGAACAGGACGGGCGCGTTTCGCGGCAGGCTTCGCAGGCGCTGGAGGACAATGCGCTGGGCGCGGGTGGCGCGGACGAGATGCGCACACTGGCGGCGGCGGATTCGGCTGCGATTGCGAACGAGGCGTTTAAGGTGTATTTGCTGCGCGTCTCGACGTTGGAAGCACGGCAGGGCGGCAAGTACGAACTGGCATGGAAGCAGAGCCCGCGCGGGAGCGTGCGGCGCGCCGAGGATTCGACGCCGCTGTTTGCGGAGATGGCGCAACCGGGGACGGTGTTCGAGGGCGAGTGGCGAGAGCTCGAATTTCTGCGGCGGCGGGATACGGCGCGGGCGCTGCGGCGGAGAGAGCGGCCAGACACGGCGGGTCTGCTGCGGCCGGCGAACGCGTATACGGCGAACGTGATCGACTTGCACCGGCGGTATGCGGAATCGACAGGGTTGGCCGAGTTGCGCGCGGGGCTGGAGCAACTGCGGGGCGCGGTGGAAGAGGCGCAGGCGGGCGAGAATTGCTGCGTCCTGCCGCTGGGATGGGGCGCGGGTTTCTTGTCGAAGGCGGCGTTTTTGAACACGGAGGACCCGGCGTACAGGCAGATTCTGCGCGCGGTACCGTTTTATGCGCGTGCGATTCAGAGCGGACTGCCGTTTCCGAAGACACGGCGGGTTGTGTTTTTGAATGGAAGGCCGGCGGCGCTGCCGGGATTTGTGCGGGTGGAAGTGAGCTAGCCCGTCGACGCGTTACCTGAATTCCAACATGGGTCACGATGTCGCTACGGTCCTGCCTGTTACGACCGTCTGTTCGCCGACGACCTGCACGACCAGCCTCTCTAGTCACATAGCGGTCGATATGGAGACCAGGCGCAAAACCCAAGCGGGTGTTGCAGTGGTAGGATAACCGGAATAATCGCGATGACCGGTCCCGCCAGCTTTGATGTCTTTCTGCTGTACAACCACCTCGAGATCGAGTCCGTCGAGCCTGTCTATCAGAAGTTGCGCGACCTCGATGTTTCCGCGTACCTCGACGAGCATGACCTTCCGCCCGGCGCGAACTGGCGGGAATTTGAAAATACTGTTCTGTCGCAGAGTGTTATAGCAGTCCTTTTCCTCGGACCGCACGGTTGGGGCGAAAGCCAGCGTCAACTCGCCATCGCAATTGCTGGAACTTTGCTTATCGTCCCGGTGCTGATCAATGGTGCGCCGCGCGACGCTCTCGACGATGCGGGCGGCGTTTTCAGGCGGTTACAGTACGTAGAACTCGATCCCTCGGACCCGGCCGCAGTTCGTCAGCTTGCGGCTGCGATTCACAGCTTTGTTGCCGAATCCCGCTCGCGGACGGGCTCGCCTGCTCCAGCACCGCCTCAAGCCGCGCAGCCGCAGCCAACGCAGTCAGCGCCGCCAACGGAGGCAGCGCCGCCCAATGCAGGACCCTCTCCCTCCTCCCCGCCGTCCGCTGCGCCGCCTCCGCCGCAATTCATTCCGCTCGAGATCCCAACGCGCGCCGTTTCGGAGTTGACGAACTCCGATTTGCTGGGGTTCTCCGACTACGCGGACGCACTCGCCGATCTCATTAAGAATGAGTACACCCAGAAACCGATCACGATCGGGATTTCGGCGCCGTGGGGGATGGGCAAAACCTGGCTCATGCGCATGATCCGGGAGCGGCTGATCCGGACGCACTCGGACGGCCGTACCACAAACCTGCCGACAGCCTGGTTCGATGCATGGAAATACGACCGGGAAGATTCTCTGTGGGCGGCGCTTGCTCTGGAGGTGCTAAATCAGTCGCGCAGCCAAATCGGTTATTGGCGCTGGGTGAAGGTTTGGGCGCAGTTGAACTGGCAGCGCCTGGACCGCGATGCGATGGTCCGAAGCGCCTTCAACACCATCCTATACCTCACGTTATTTGCACTCTTTCTCGCTTTGGTCTACCCGATACTGCGGAGCAAGCTTGCCGCCGATGAGGCAGCGAAGTATGTTGCGAAGGCCGGGTTGTTCGCGTTGTACGTGGCCCTTCTCAAGGTCGGCTACGAGGCGCATAAGCGGCTCGCGATTCCGTTCGATCAAAAGATCGCGCGGTATGTGAAGCGTCCAGATTACACGGAGCGCGTCGGGTTCATCGGCAGCTTTCAGGAAGACTTCAAGAAAGTAGTTGCCGCGATCACCGGCAGTGCGGCAAACCCACTGGTAATTTTCATCGACGACCTGGACCGCTGCTCGCCGTCCAAGACGGCCGAAGTGCTGGAAGCCATCAACCTGCTCCTGGACAGCGAACGTTGCGTGTTCGTCATCGGTATGGACGCGAGCGCCGTGGCAGCAAGCCTCGAAGCCAAATACAAGGACGTAGTTGCCCTAACGAAACCGTCTGACGATCCCGGCGGCTTGACGCTTGGGCAGCGCTTTCTCGAAAAGATCGTGCAGATCGAGTTCCGCCTGCCTCCGCCCACGGACGAGCGAATGCACGATTATGTCGACTCTATTTTGGGTGCAGCCGCGCGCACGCCCTCGCTGTCCGTGGATAAGCAAAAGGTTGCGGAAGTTAAGGACGAGATCGCGAAGAAGCAGGAGACGGGCAAATCGCTCGAGGAAGCTGCGCGCTCCGTTGGCGGTCCCGAGTTTTCGCACGATGTCGTCACAGAAGCCAAGATGGAACGATTCGCGGAGTCGTTTGACACATACACGGTTGTTCGCGACGCCGTTCGTCTTGCGGCCTCGAAACTCGGTAATAACCCGAGGAAGGTAAAGCGGTTTGTGAATGCGTTCCGCCTGCAGGCGCTGATCGCGAACCGCAGGAAGCTGCTCGAGGGTGGCGTTATCCATCTCGATTTGCTCGCCAACTGGCTGGTTGCCGAGACGCGCTGGCCCGAGTTAATGACCGACGTCCTGCAGCACCCGGATCTCGTGAGCCGGGCGCGCGAGGCGCGCTCCATCGCCGCGAAACATGAGGCAGACCCCACACCGGATAATCGCGCGCGAATGGATGCTTTTATGAGTGATCCTGCCGTGAAGCGGCTCGCGGAGGCTCAGGAGGCCCTTGGGTTTATCGACGCGCTACGCACGGATGCCGGAGACCGGCTCCAAGATTACCTTCACCTCGGGCGCATTGTCGGGGAGGCGAAAGCCCAGCAAGCGGCATCAGGGGCATAGCAATCCGTCGTTACCGCAGGGAGGACCACTAGCGGACCGGCGCCCGGTGCAGGAACGCTTCGATGCTGGCGCGGTGGGCGGCGGCGTCACACTCGCCTGCGTCGATCCAGCGGTCGATGTTTTCGCGCTTCCAGAGGATCGTGTCGAGTGCGGAGCCGAGGGAGATGCTGGGCGCGATCTCTAGGGTTTCCACGTCCAACGGCGCGGCGGAGCGCTGTGGCGCGAACAGGCGGATCAGGCGCACGAACGCGCGCGGGATGATGCCGGGCAGAACCGGTAGTGCGTTGATCGCGATAATGCGGGTGGCGCCGAGTTGCGCGGCGGCCCACAGCGGGAGCGCGTCGAGCAGACCGCCGTCGGAGTAGAGGCGGCCATCGATGCGGACTTGGTCGAAAAGGCAAATGATGGCGGTGGTGGCGAGCAGGTGTTCGGCGCGGACGTCTTCCCCGCGAACCACAACGGGGCGGAACGTTTTCAGGTCGGTCAACGTGAGCGCGTATTCGCAGCGCGGGCGGAAGGAATCGTAGACTGAGCGCAACTGCTCGCGCAGAGCAGCGGTGTCGAGAATGCCGCCGTGCCAGGCTCGCGGCCATTGCCAGCCGTAGTGGGCGGCGCATTCAAGCGCGCGCCAGCGCTCGATCAGATCGCCGGGAGCGCAGCCGCCCGCAATGGCCCAGCCGTTCACGGCGCCGATGGACGCGCCGACGACCAAGTCAGGTTCGAAGCTGCCCGCGAGAGCTTTCCACGCGCCGGCCTGATACGCGCCGAACAT
>JAICMB010000702.1 GCA_025929455.1 Bryobacteraceae bacterium
ACCTACGACACCGCTCGGGTAGGGAGTTGCCGATTGCAAGGTGAATTTCGTGTCCACACCGTTCGGAAACAGCCGCTTGCCGTAACCCAGTGTCAGCGGATATAGGAGCAAGTGAAGCTCGTCGACCAGATCGTGCTCGAGCAGCGTGTGCACCAGTTGGCTGCTGCCGTCCGTTATGATGCCGCGCCCCGGTTGCGCTTTTAGAGCACGAACTGATTCCGGCACGTTGTCGCGGATGATAGTGGTGTTGCGCCAGATCGGCTTGTCCAGTGTCCGCGATACAACGTACTTCTTGGGAGCATTCATTAGATCGCCGAAAGGATCGCCCGCAGGCATCGGCTCGAATGCTTGGGCATGCGTTACGTATGTCCGCCGGCCCAGGAGAAATGCGTCGACCTCCTGCATGAGGTCCCCGAAACTCTTGCCGATATCGTCGTGCCAGTAAGGCATGGTCCAGCCGCCGTGCTCAAACCCCCCATCACGATCTTCGTCCTTACCGCCCGGGGCCTGTATCACGCCGTCCAATGATATGAACTCAGATACGATCAGCTTTCGCATAGAACGTTTGGTTCTCCTTTCGCTACTTTATTGAAAACTGCGAATCGCTGGTGACACCGCACACCTCCGGCCGGCCGCTCGACGCACTTGGCGCAATCGAATCCGGCGCGATCCGTTCCCGTTCTAATGTACGAGAGCGAAAGGACCGGCGCAAGAGCTGATTCCTACTGCATTGATCGGTCCAATTATCCGTGCACTTCCATGTCAACTGATCGGCCGAAGTATCTAAGCGGAGATCTGTTGTCGGTTGGGTCGCACCATTCTCGGACCCTCAATCACGTCCCACCTAAATGCTTGCGAGGAGTTCGTCGATGACGTGCTGGACGCCTTGATAGGGATCGCCCGAACCCTCGTATTCGATTGAATACACGCCTTTGAAGCCGGCCCCGCGCGCCGCGTGCATCGCTTTCGGAAAATCGAAGCCGGTTTCTTTGCCCGAGGCGTCGAAATTCAGACCTTTCGCGTGCGAGACGGTTTTCGCATAAGGGTAAAGCAGCGGCAGCCCGCGTTCGCGCGTTTCCTCGTCTGGAAAGTTGCCCATATCGGGTAGCGCCCCGCAGTGCGAACCGGCAGCCTGGAAAATTTTCACGAGATCCTCGGGGTGCTCCGATCCCACGCCGCCGTGGTTCTCGATAATCACGTACATCTGTTTCGGCGCGGCATAGGATGCCAGCGTACGATACGACGAAATCGTGGGCGACAGATCCGCGCGATTGATCTTGCCCGGGTCGCAGCGCACGGACTTAGCGCCGAGTTGCTGTGCGACATCGATCCATTTCGTACACGCGGAGATGGCGCGTTCGCGCACCTTCGGGTCGGTGTCCGACAGACCGCCGCCGGTTCCGAGCTCCTTGATATCGAGAGGAATGTTCACCAGCCGCGAATGCGCCGCGTCGAGGCGCTGCCGCAGCTCGCGTATGTAAGCGGGGCTGTTCGCGTCGATGTGCGGGGCCACGATTTCGAGCTGATGCACGTGATAGCGGTCGGCAATCATGGCCGGGAAATCGCGCGCGTCCATCGGATGCGTCAGCGGTCCGGCATCGCGCTCGTGCGTAGCGGGGAACAGGCTATGGAAGCTCCAGGTCGAGATGCCGATGCGCCGCAGCTTCGGCGAAACAGTCTCGGCGCGCAGCGCGCCCGCGAGCGCACAAGAGGAGTAAGTAAGGAATTGCCTACGATTCATAAGTAGCAGGAGATGGGGCGGCCGTGCGCCGACCGCCCCAGTGTAGCTTAGGTCAGAACAGGAACTTCAAACCGAACTGCAGGATGCGGGCGTTATGCGCTCCCGATGGATGCAGGAAATCGACGCCGGCAATGCACGACGAGTCACCCGCCGAGTACGGAGGCGCGGAACCGAAGCAGTTGGCGCCGGAGTTCACGCCGTTCCATTGTGTGTGGTTGAACACGTTGAAGCCTTCGGCACGGAACTCAAACGCTTTCGTTTCGGTGATCGCAAAGCGTTTGAACAATCCGCCGTCCAGGTTATAGCGCGATGGGTTACGCAGAATGTTGCGTCCCGCGTTCCCGAATGTTAACCCCTGCGGCTGCCCAAATGCGCCCGGGTTATACAGCAGCGGACCGATAATCCCATCCGCGTTCGTTACCGGCGGCGGCGCGTTGGGATCGCCGATCACGTCTACATACGACGAGCCGGCGCCGTTGCCGACGCCCGGTCCGTAACTGCCGTTCCCGATGCTGAACGGCGTTCCGGTCTGGAACGTGAATAGTCCCGACATTTCCCAGCCGCCAAGG
>JAICMB010000257.1 GCA_025929455.1 Bryobacteraceae bacterium
CGATGCCGGCCTGATCGGCGGGATCCGCTTGCGGCTCGCGCGCGCGAGCGAAGTGTTCGAACTCGATGCTGCTTGGAAACGCATGCATGTCCTGATGCTGCCCGCGCTTGGCCTCGAACAGGCTTTGGCCTCCCGTGAACACCAGCGACGCGCGGCGGAACAGCTCTTTCTCGCGATCATGCAGCAGCGCCGGCGCGTCCTTAAAGCCGGACAACTCGTCCATGCAGTCGTACACAACCACGGGCGCGTCGATATGCCCGCTGAAGCCGAGCGCCATCGGTGTGTAAAACCAGAGCACCTCGGCATCGATCTCTTTTTCGCGAATCACGCGGTCGAGCAACTGCCTCTGCTCGCGCTCCAACTCCTCCGCACGCACGTCGTTGTGAATGTGTGGCGCGATGATATGAACGCCGGAGTCAGCGTCAATGAATTCCTTGTAGTGCGTGGGCTCGTCGGAGCGAAACGGCTCTTCGATGTAAAACACGCGGTACTCTCGCGCGAAGCGGCTCATCAGGTGCTGCGGCCGCTGGTAGACAAATCCCCACCTCAGGTGGGACAAACACAGAAAATCGCGTTGGTTATTATTGCGCATTGGTATGAATCGAGTAAGGATCGGGATCGTTCATGGAAACCGCGAAGCGCGTCTCCGGCGTTCGCAAGGTTTCACGGAATAGCTTCGTTTGCAGGCGCAGTTCGCGCGCCAGCGGTTCGTACACAGGTCGCACGCCGTCACCGTTCGCAAGATCGAACAACCCGTTCGGGCAGTAGCGGTCGTCGGCCCAGCCGTGATGGTTCAGAATCGGATATAAACAGATGCCGCCGACTGGCACGCCCGCATCTATGGCCTCGCGCACCTCGGCGGAAACATAGCCCAGCCACGCCGGACGGTAATCGCCCTCAATGCCCGTTTCGGCGACGAATAACGGACGGCGGTAGCGCTCCCAAAATTCACGCAGGATATGACTGAACGGCCGGTACAGCGGATGAAACGCGTACAGTGTCAGGCCTTCATGAATCCACTCGTTGTTGTAATAAAAATTCAGTCCTAAAATGTCGAGGTATTTCGGATCGCCGCCCAGCTCCGGCGCGGCCCGCCCGGTCAGCATGTCGAGCGCTTGAAACTGCGCACGCCGGTAATTCTCCGCGGCGGCGCGGTCCTGCGGCCGCTTAGGATCCGCGACGATATGAATCGCGGGTTCGCATTGCACGAGACGCGCATGCGGCGCGACATCGCGTATTGCCTCGATCGCCGCGATGGCCGCTCGAATCATTTGTGCCTTGATCTCCGCGTCGCGCCCCGTTGCAAACGGATTCAGAAAACCCGCATCGCCGCCGCCCCAAGCGACAAACGAAGGCTCATTCACTGGCGACAGCAGCGGCATCTCGCCGGTCTCGTTCACCAGCAGGCGCGTAAACGCCCCGGCCAGCTTTGAAAAGCGGGTCACGAACTCGGCGGAGAAAATATCCAAGCCCTCCGGCCATCCGTAATGGAAAACGTCCCAGATGACGCTTACGCCGGCCCGGCGCGCCGCGCCGATCATCGGCCTTACCGACGAAAAATCGTACTGGCCCGCCGCGCGCTCAATCAGGTGCCAGCGGATGCCGTCCCGAACGGTGTTCATGCCGAACTGTTTCACTGCGCGGTAGTCCTGCTCCGCTAGCTCGTCATGCCGGGTCGCGTGGATAATATCGAGCCGCTGGCCGTTGCGGCGGCAGTGCGACGAGCATTCAAACCCGGCCAGGAAAAAAGAATCGAAGAGCATCGGCCGCGTCCCGCTCACGGCTTCAGCACGACCTTAATGCAGTCTTCTTTTTTGTCGCGGAAGGTGCGGTACGCGCCGGGCGCATCGTCGATCGAAAAATGATGTGTGATGACAAAACTCGGATCGATCGCGCCTTTTTCGATGAGGTCCATCAGCTTCGGTATGTACCGGTGTACGTGTGTCTGGCCCATTTTTAAGGTCAAGCCTTTCGCAAACGCCGCGCCCATCGGAAATTTGTCGAGGAAACCACCGTAAACGCCCGGGATGGAAACAATCCCGCCTTTGCCGCACGCCTGAATGGCCTGCCGCAGCGCGTGCGAGCGGTCGCTCTCCATCATCAGCGCCGTTTTCGCTTTGTCGTACAACGCGTCGACGGTCGTGCCATGCGCCTCCATCCCGACCGCGTCGATGCAGGCGTCCGGACACATGCCGCCGGTCATGTCGCGCAGCTTTTCCACAACATCCACGTCTTGATAGTTCAGCGTTTCGGCGCCGCTCGCCTGCCGCGCAAGCTCCAGTCGCTCGGGGAAACGGTCGAGCGCAATGACGCGCCCGGCGCCGAGTAGCAACGCGCTCTGAATCGCGAACTGGCCCACCGGACCGCAGCCCCACACAGCGATTGTTTGGCCCGGTTCAATATCGCAGTTCTCCGCGGCCATGTAGCCGGTCGGAAAAATGTCGCTCAGGAAAAGGACCTGCTCATCGCTCAGCGACTCCGGCGCTTTAAAACAACCGAAGTCCGCGAACGGTACGCGCACATATTGCGCCTGGCCGCCGGCGTATCCGCCATAGAGATGTGAATAACCGAACAGACCGCCGCCCGCTTGCCCATACAAGTTTTCGAGCATCCAGGCGTTAGGGTTGGAGTTGTCGCACAGCGCGGTCAGGCCCTGGCGGCAGTAGAAGCACTGTCCGCACGCGATACAAAACGGAACCACCACACGGTCGCCGCGCCGTAACCCGTTCTCCTTTCCAACCTCGACCACCTCACCCATGAATTCATGGCCAAGGATGTCGCCTTTCTCCATGGTCGGAATGAATCCGTCGTATAGATGCAGGTCCGATCCGCAAATCGCGGTAGCGGTAATGCGCAGGATGGCATCTCGCGCATTCAGGATTTTCGGGTCGGGAACGGTTTCGACGCGCACGTCTTCAGTTCCGTACCAGCAAACTGCTTTCATTGCCGTCCTTTCCGCTAAAAGACCTGTGCTCGCGCGGACCCTCGAAACCTCACATTTAAGACAGGTTTAGGTCCTGCCCGCGTCCGCGACGGACCAATAGTGAGACTACAAGGGTTTTGAAAGAGTTTCGCGCTGGTGGAAAATGTAATTGATACAAAAACTTAAACTTACGGGAAATCACCTGAAACAAATCCGCTTAGGCGCGATGGACGCACGCGTGTGACGCGCCAGCATGGAAACAGTGACAACGAACCCGGCGTCCTCCCTGACGTGGAACGGCCGCGCCTTAATATGTTCCGTCCGCTCTTGACATTGCGGCCTGCGGACGTTTGGCTGCTATTAAGGCTGACCGTTTCGGAGTGGGTGAACGATCGCGCTCCGCGGTTGGGCGCATCGCTGGCCTTTTACACGGCCCTCTCCATCGCCCCCTTGCTCGTCATCATGCTGGCGATCGCTGGGTTCGTGTACGGGCAGAAGATCGTGCAATCGCAGTTGCTGTGGCAGGTGCGCGACCTGATCGGTCCCGAGGGCGCGAACGCGGTGCAAGGCCTCCTCGTCGCATCGCACCACCGCGTCAGCGGCACCGTCGCCACGGTGCTCGGCGTCGCTACATTGATGTTCGGCGCGTCGTCGGTAATGGCGGAGTTGACCGACGCATTAAATACGATCTGGCACGTTGAATATCCAAACGAAGGCGGGCTCAAGAACATCTGGCGAATCGTCACCCATCGCGTGCGGTCTTTTCTGATGGTGATCGGGGTCGGGTTGCTGCTTCTGTTGTCCCTGTTGAGCGGCGCGGTGCTCGCGGCGGCCATCGCGTTTTTTCGCGACCTGTTACCCGTATCCGCGTGGCTGCTGGAATCGATCAATTTCATCGTGACTCTGGTCGTCACGACGTTTGTGTTCGCACTCGTCTACAAAGTGGTTCCGCGCGTGCGGTTGCAATGGAGCGATGTAAGCGTGGGGGCCTGCGCCACCGCGCTGCTGTTTACCGTTGGTAAAATCCTGATCGCTTTATATCTCGGGCGCGCGGCCATCGCATCGAGCTACGGGGCCGCGGGATCGTTCTTTGTAACTTTGCTTTGGGTTTACTATTCCGCGCAAATTTTCTTTTTTGGCGCGGAATTTACGAAGGTATATACGGAGCGTTTCGGGTCGCAATACCGCGCGCGCGAGCATTCGCATTCGCAGTCGGCGAGCCATGCCGAGCCCGAACTCTCCGGAATCGAAAGGCGGTAATCAATGGCGCAGCGCGTCATCGGTGTATTCGATCGTTTTCTCAACGCGGAGGACGCTCTCGATGCGTTGAAAGAAGCGGGGTTCGAAAGTAATTGCATCAGCATCGTCGCGCGGCAGGATAAGGCGAGCGAACACGTCAAGCGGAACGATACCGGCGCGGGCATCGGCGCAGGCGCGGCTATCGGTGGCATTGCGGGATTGATTGCGGGCCTGGCGGCGCTCGCGGTGCCCGGTATTGGCGCTGTCATCATCGGTGGACCGCTTGGGGCGGCCTTGGGCGGTCTGGGCGTAGGCGCGGCCGCCGGCAGCATCACGGGCGCATTAACGGGGATGAACATTCCGGAGGACGACGCCAATTATTACGCCGAAACAGTGCGTAATGGGGGAGCCCTGTTGTTGGTCGATAGCTCAGATACGGCAGCGGCGCGCGACATTCTTCAAACGCATGGCGCCGTGCGAGTAACGGAAGGAAGCGCTACAGAACCGCGCGCCTAAGGGCCCACTCCTGCCACGTGGGTACCGTTCAGCCGTACGCGTTGCCCGGTCGGATCACGCGGCACCCGCTGGTATTTAGACGGTCAGTATTCGCCGAAATTTTACACAAATCGCATAAAGCTTGACAGCCGGCCCGCCGGATGATAACAGTCAAAGGCATTATGTATTCGCATGGGTGCTTTTGATGAACCATTTGCCGGTAACCATATCCGCGCTACGAATTACCTCGTTTTGCTTCGTTGCGGCATGGTTGTCGCATGCGCAAGGCCGCGACTATGGCCGCTCAATGGTCGTCTCGCAGCAGGGCATCGTCGCAACGGCCCAGGCGCTTGCGTCCGAGGCCGGCGTACAGATTCTGGCGCGCGGCGGCTCGGCGGTGGATGCGGCAATTGCCGCAAATGCCGTGCTCGCCGTGACGGAACCGATGATGGATGGCATCGGCGGCGATTTCTTCGCCATCCACTGGTCGGCCGCGACGGGAAAGCTGACCGGGATCAACAGCTCCGGACCGGCGCCCCAGGCGTTGACGCCGGAGTTTCTCGCGAAAGCCGGCATAACGAAAATGCCGGGCCACGGGATCCACAGCGTTACGGTGCCGGGGGCCGTGGCGGGTTGGGCGGCAATGCACAAGCGCTACGGAAAGTTGCCTTGGCGAGATCTGTTTGAATCCGCGATTGCATACGCGCAGCAGGGCTTTCCCGTGCCGGAAGTTATCCAACTGGAGTGGGCCGACCCCGTCGCGGTCAAGATGATTCGCGAGAACCGCGAATCGAGCCGCGTATTTCTTCCAAACGGCAGGCCGCCCGATGTAGGCGAGCTCTTCCGCAATCCCGATCTCGCAAAGGCCTTCCGTAACCTTGCGGACCA
>JAICMB010000222.1 GCA_025929455.1 Bryobacteraceae bacterium
CGACTTGGCGAGAATTGACCGCATGAAGGATGCCGAGATCGACTATTCGGATATGCCGCCGCTCGATGAATCTTTCTACACGAAAGCAGCAGAAGTATGGCCGGCATCCAAGCAGCAACTGACCATTCGCCTCGACCGCGATGTCTTGGAATGGCTGAAGGGTTCTGGTTGGGGATATCAGACGCGAATTAATCGCATCTTGCGAGCGGCAATGGAAGGACAGCGTGCACACCGGCCACGTGCGGCCAACACGAAGCGCACTCGTACTCCCTAGCTCAGCACCACCCCGCGCGATGGCCGTATACTGAGTCGCAGTATGACACGGCGAGATTGGATTGAACTATTCGGTGCGGGTGTGACCGCGGCATCGATGGGATTGGCGGAAGCAGCCCCGCAAGCCTCCGGGGATGCGGACCGCGTGCAACGCATGCAGTGGTGGCACGATGCGCGGTTCGGCATGTTCATCCATTGGGGACTGTACAGCGTCCTCGGACGCCACGAATGGTCCATGGAGGAGGAGGCCATCCCTGTCGCCGAATACGAACAGTTCGCGAAACGCTTCACACCAAAACCCAACGCGGCGCGAGCGTGGGCGCGTCTCGCCAAACAGGCCGGCCAGAAGTACATGGTCATGACGACCAAGCATCACGAAGGCTTCTGCCTGTTCAACACCAAGCTGACCAACTACTGCGCTCCGAAGCAGGCGTGCGGGCGCGACCTGGTGCACGAATACGTTGAAGCCGCGCGCGGCGAGGGCATGCGCGTGGGCTTCTACTATTCGCTGATGGACTGGCACCATCCCGACGGCGCGCGCTGCGCCACCGATGAAGCGGCGCGCCGGCGCTTTGTCGATTACATCCATGGGCAAGTGCGCGAGCTCTTAACCAATTACGGCAAGGTCGATGTGATGTGGTTCGATGTGAACTGGCCGCTCACGCCGGAAGGCTGGGAAGCGGAGAAGCTGATTACCATGGTTCGCGAACTGCAGCCCGGTATCATTGTGAACAACCGCACCGGCTTGCAGGCTGATTTCGATACGCCGGAGCAGCGCATCCAGGCCACGCACCGGGCGTGGGAATCCTGCATGACGATGAACGATAGTTGGGGGTTCAACCGCGGCGACGATGACTGGAAAACGCCGAAGACGGTGGTGCGCAATCTAATCACCTGCGCACGCGACGGCGGCAATTATTTACTCAACATCGGACCTCACGCGGACGGGTCCATTCCCGAAGAATCCGTGCGCATCCTTACGGCGACCGGGCGCTGGATGGACCGCAACGGCCAGACCATCTACACCGCCGAGCCGTGCCAGGTGAAGCGGTCCACGTATGCAAACTTCACGCGGAAGGGCAACACGCTGTACATGCACGTGCACTTCTGGCCCGGCGATTATGTTGCGATCAGCGGGCTACGGGCGAAGGTGAAGTCCGCGCGGCTGCTCGCTACGGGCAAAGCGGTGAAAGTCGAACAGGAAGAATTTCGGACGCGCGTCACCGGACTGCCTGCGGCGGCGCCGGATACGCCGGTGACGACGATTGCGCTCGAGTGCGACAGCGAACCTGTGCAGGACACCATGTGGGTGCGTAAGGAGCGGCCTCGGCGCGGCGTGGGTGTTTAGCGGCCGAGGCCGATTAAAAATCGGCCGCAGGTTGAAAACCTGCCCCACGTAGCTGTTGCAGGATGTTGCGCTCGCCGACGGTCGCGGCGATGAGGCGTACACTGGCGCGGCCGCTCGGGGTCCAGCGCTGCCGGAAGCGCTCGCAGGGTGCGCCGCCGAACACGATGACGGCGGGCACGCCGCAAGCGGCAGCTACGTGGCCGCCCGCGGAATCGTAGCCGGCATAAACGCCGCTTCGCGCAATTGCCGACGCAAATTTCGCGAAGGAGCCGGCGAATGCGGTGACGTCTTGGGCTGCTGCGTGAACTGCTGCGAGGGTGCGCTCGCGCTCGGCGCCGCCCGCGCCTGTATCCACGAGGGCCGGCCGCGGCAGCATTCGAACCAGTTCGCGTTCGAACACCTCGGATACGCGCTTGGCGAGGTTCTCGCCCACGCCCAGGCTGCATGTTGCCGCATAGCGCGGCGCGTCCAATCCCGTCGCTATAAACGGCTGCGCGTCCGCTATGTCGAAGGTCGCTTTGGCCCAGTGCGCGGCCAACTCCGAGAGCGGCGCAGGCGAGTCAGCCTCGAATGCGCGGCTCTCGAAAAAGAAATAGTCCTCTTCGCTGCACACCGGAAGCAAACCGAGCTGCGTCAAGCGTGAATCGGGATCGATGACCAGTGCGGGCCCTAGCGCCGCGATCTCGTCCCGCACGCGCGGCCATACTTCCAGCCGCTGCCGCAGCGATCCGCCCCGGCTGTACTCGACGGGCAGCCGCCGCAAGCGCGGGTCTGCCGCGAACAGCTCCCATGATTTCAGCGAGCCCGCGAAGTAAATCGCCGCGTTCGGAAACGCACGTTTCGCGGTATCGAGCAGCACGCTGGTGATCGCGACATCCGCGCCCAGCGTGACGCGCGACAGCACGACCACATTGCGCACTGCGGCGGCGTCGCCTGCGAAACGCCGCGGCCGCCGCACGCGCTCGTAGCGCGCGATGGTGTGCGTCGCGTGCAAGTCGGGAATAACGCACGCGATCGCGTCCGCCATCAATTCCACGTACGCGTCGCAAAGCCGCGGCTCGAAGCGGTCCGCGAGTCGTTCGATCACGCCCGTGAAGAGAGCGCGCCCGGCATCCGGCGCGGTTAAGCGGTCGAGCAGTTCCGCCCGCCACGGCGAGCCTTCTTCGCAGCACGCGAAGAGGCGTTCGGCGGCTTCGTCAGCGGAGATACTTTCCAACCAGCAACTCCAGGCGCTCGCGCGTCGCCGGCGGCACCGCTGCGGGGTCCGTGATCAGCGCGTGCCGTAATGCCGAGCCGCATTTGCAGGTGCGTTCTTGCGGCATGCTCGCCACCGCCGCTTTCACCACGCGGCCGGCGTTCTCGGCGTTCTTTTGCAGATTGGCGATGATGTCCGTCACGGTCACGGCGTCGTGCTCCGGGTGCCAGCAATCGTAATCCGTGACCATCGCGACCGTAACGTAGCAAAGCTCGGCCTCGCGCGCGAGCTTGGCTTCCTGCAGGTTGGTCATACCGATCACGTCCATGCCCCAGGAGCGGTAGACGTTCGATTCGGCTTTGGTCGAAAATGCCGGGCCTTCCATGCAGAGGTATGTCCCGCCGCGCTTGGCATTGACACCGGACGACCCCGCCGCCGTGGCTACAACGGTCGCGAGTTGCGGGCATATCGGATCGGCGAAGCTCACGTGCGCCACGAGCCCGTCGCCGAAAAAGGTTGAGATGCGTCCGCGTGTGCGATCGAAGAACTGATCGGGGATCACGAAGTCGAGCGGCTTGTGCTCTTCTTTAAGCGACCCGACGGCGCTCAAGGAAATGACGCGCTCCACTCCCAGCTTCTTCATGCCCCAGATATTGGCGCGGAAGTTCAGCTCCGAGGGCGAAATGCGATGTCCGCGGCCGTGGCGGGCGAGAAAAATAACATCGCGGCCAGCCAAGCGCCCCGCCACGTACGCGTCCGACGGAGCGCCGAACGGCGTTTCGAGTCTGCGCTCCTGTTGACCTTCGAAGCCCGGCATGGCATACAAGCCGCTGCCTCCGATAATTCCGATTGGTGATGTCATCCTTGAATCAATTCGAGTAACACGCCGCCGGTCGACGACGGGTGCACGAAAACATAAAGGCGCCCGCCCGCACCCGCGCGCGGTTCGTTCAACAGGCGCGCACCGGCCGCGCGCAGGCGCTCCACCGCGGCCTGCAAATCCGGCACGCGCAGCGCAACGTGGTGCAATCCGGCGCCGCGCTTCGCAATGAATTTTGCAATGACCGAGTCGGGTTCGGCGGCTTCCAGCAGTTCGATCCGTGAATCGCCCGCCGGGAGCATCGCGACATTGACTTCCTCAGTCGCTACGTGTTCACGCCCCGCGACGGGCAACCCGAGTTGCGCCGCATAAAACTGCAAAGAGTCGTCGATCGACTCCACTGCAACGCCCAGATGATCGATCGCAAAGTCCAGGCCCAGCCAGCTATCGAGAAGGGCGTACGGATCGATCTCGCGCGAGGCCACACGTTCGCCGGCGGCCGCAAAATCGAGATGCCGAAAGCGCTCCAGCAGCCGCTCGCGTAGCATCTCGCGCAAGCGCTGGGCCCAGATGTTCGCCTGGCCGCGCTTGCCGCGCGAAAATTCCAGATACCGGCGCGCCGCCGCGAGGGCCAGATCGATTCCCTGCCCCTCAGTGGCGACCGTCCTTACCAGGGGCGGTACCCATCCGTCCGGCCTCGCCGCCAGGCTTTGCACGGCCCTGATCTCGCGCTCCAGGCGGTCCGCTCCGGGCTGATCGCTCTTGTTGATGACGAACACGTCGGCGATCTCCATAATGCCGGCCTTAATCGCCTGCACATCGTCGCCCATGCCCGGCACGAGCACGACGATGGTCACATCGGCGAGCCGCGCGATCTCGACCTCGTCCTGCCCCACGCCGACCGTCTCGACGAGAATCTCCTCGCGTCCCGCCGCGTCGAGCAGCAGTGCCATTTCAGTGGTCGTTTTCGCGAGCCCGCCGAGGGCGCCGCGCGTCGCCATCGAACGTATGAACACGCCGGCGTCCGCGTGGTGCGCTTGCATGCGGATGCGATCGCCCAAAATGGCCCCGCCGGTGTAGGCGCTGGTAGGATCGACCGCGATGATGCCGACCTGCTTGCCTTCAGCCCGCAGCAGACGCGCTAGCCGGTCGGCGAAAGTGCTCTTGCCCGATCCGGGCGCGCCCGTAATTCCGGTCAACGTCGCACGGCCCGTGCGCGGGAACAGCTCGCGCAACAGCGCCTCCGCTGGGGGCCCGCCATTTTCGACCAGGGTCGCGGCACGCGCCAGCGCGCGCAAATCGCCCGCGGCCACGCGCTCGCCCAACTCGCTCATCGCGTGTTCAGAAGCTGCCGCGCGATTACCAGGCGCTGGATTTCGCTGGTGCCCTCGCCGATGGTGCACAGCTTGACGTCGCGATAGAATTTCTCGACCGGATAGTCCTTGATGAAGCCGTAACCGCCGTGAATCTGCACCGCCTCGTTGCAGATGCGAACCGCGGATTCCGACGCGAACAGCTTGGCCATGGCCGATTCTTTCGTAACGCGCTGGCCCTTGTCCTTTAGCGCCGCCGCGCGGTACGTCAGCAGCCGCGCCGCGGCCAGTTCCGTGGCCATATCGGCCAGCTTATTCTGGATCGCCTGAAATTCGCTGATGGGTCGCCCGAATTGTTTGCGCTGCTTGGAGTACGCGAGCGCCGCGTCATACGCACCCTGCGCCGTTCCCACCGAAAGTGCGGCGATTGAAATACGGCCGCCGTCGAGAATGCGCAAGCTGTCGATGAAGCCCTCGCCCGCCTTGCCCAGCAACTGCGATTCGGGCACGCGGCAGTTATCGAACAGCACTTCGCCGGTCGCGCTTGCGCGCATGCCGAGCTTGTTCTCTTTCTTGCCGACAGTAAACCCGGGCGTACCCTTTTCGAGAATGAAGGCGGAGATGCCGTGGTGCGCCGCCGCACGGTCCGTCACCGCCATTGCAACGCACACGTCCGCATACTGTGCGTTGGTCGTGAACGTCTTGCCGCCGTTGATGACCCAGCAGCCATCTTCTCTAGTAGCGCGCGTGCGCGTGCCCGCGGCATCCGAGCCCGCCTCCGGCTCTGTGAGCGACCAGCACCCGATCCAGGCGCCGGTGGCCAGTTGCGGAATGTACTTCTGTTTCTGCTCCTCGTTGCCGGCCGTAAAGATGTGGTTGGTGCAGAGCGAGTTGTGCGCGGCAACAATGAGACCCACGGACGGGTCCACACGCGCCAGCTCCTCGATCACTATGCAGTAATCGACATAGCTCAGGCCCGCGCCGCCGAGATCCTCGGGGAAGATGACGCCCATGAAGCCCAGCTCGCCCGCTTTCTTGATCGTCTCCAGCGGGAAGATCTGCCCTTCGTCCCA
>JAICMB010000395.1 GCA_025929455.1 Bryobacteraceae bacterium
CGCCGGCTCGACCTGGAAGCTGCCGAACAGGGTGTCACTCGCGCCGATGCGATGGTCCACGCGGCCAAGGAATTGGTTGGCATTGAAATTACCCGCGGTTTCGCCCACGAAATTGAAGCCGAGGCCTTCCGCCTGGCAGGCGAGGCAATCGGCAGGCATAAATGCAACCGGCAGGAACTTCGCCGCAAACGCTGAAACGCGGTCCGCGGGAATGCGATTGCCCGGGAACGGCTGCCCCGTCTGCGGGTCGATCACAGGCCCGAAGTTCCGCAACGCCGCACCGCTCAGGGGATTCACTCCGGTAAAATTCCCGGCCAGCATTTCCGCCGTCGGATACTGGTCTGTGATCTGCGTGAGCGCCTTCTGCCGCGTGATCTGAACGCTGCCGAAGAAGAACGTGCGATCGCGACGCACGCGGCCGCCCAGCGCGCCGCCGAACTGGTTATAGCGAAGCTGATCGTCGCGCGTGCGGAACGACGGCGTCACTACATCGCGTTCGAAAAACGGGTGTGCGTCGAGCGCGTTGTTGCGGAAGAAATCGTACGCGCCGCCGTGCAATTCATTACCGCCCGACCGGATGGCCACGCTCACGGTCGAAGTGGAGCTTTCTGACGCCGGCGCGAGTTGCGTAATCGCGTGGAACTCCTGCACCGCTTCGACGCTCGGAGTGATGCTTGCAGACGGCAAGTTCTGGCTGTTGACGTCGATGCCGTCGATCCGAAAAACCGTGTAGCCCGCGCGCCCGCCCGCCAGCGCCGGACGCTGCAGGCTGGTGAAACGCGACTTCGAACTTACCCCTGTTTCCGCGCCGCCCGCCAGCGCCAAAAGCGAGAACACATTGCGGCCGTTCAACGGTAGTTCGAGTATCTGCCGCGATTCCACCAGCTGCCCGATCTCGGCGGTCTCGGTCGGCACCAGCGGAGTCGATGTTTCAACACGCACCTGAGTAGAGCCACCCGCCACCTGCAGCATCGCGTCCTGCCGGTACACGGTCGCCACGTGCGTCTCGACGCCTTCGATGCGAAGCTCGCGGAAACCCGGCGCGGTGAACGTCAGCCGGAAGCGCCCGACCGGCAGGCTATCGAACACGTAGCCGCCTGCGCCATTGCTGATTTTCCGGTACGTGATGCCCGTTTCGCGTTGCGTCGCGGCCACCCGCGCGCCCGCGATGACGGCTCCCGATGCATCGCGCACCGTGCCGGTGAGCGATCCGAGATTTTGCCCCGCCGCAAGCGTAACAGCCGCGGCGGCAATAAGGAATGCGCAGCGGGCGTCAGCGAGGGGCATCAACCTCGATGTCCGCACATTCCCGGGGGGGAGTTAGAATCAGAATGCACCATCATATCGCCTGACCCGATCAGGGTGCCGTGTATTCGTGTGTCGTCTGCAAATGGCATAGCAATGTTGTCGCGCGGCGCCGTTCCGCGAAAAGGTAGTCTCGTGTGGCATTCACGAGGCGTTGTGGTCCGCTACGGAACAGCGCTTGCCGTCATGATTGTGCCCGCGCTCGTTACTCTGGCGCTCACCGCGCACCAAGGTCTCTCTCCTCTCATTAGCATTTCCTATATCATCGCGATTGCGGCCGCGGGTTGGATCGGGGGAATAGGGCCCGGCGTGCTTGCCGCCGCGATCACCCTGCCCGTGATTGTGCTGTCGGCCAGCGGCGGCAGAACTATCCTACCGCCCCGCATCGACGTCGCGGCCGAATGTGTGCTGTTCCTCGTCGGAATCATGAGCGGCACGATCGCACGCGCGCGCCATCGCGCCGAAGATGTCCTGCGAAGATCCAATCTCGAACTCGAAGAGAAGGTTGTCGCGCGCACGGCCGATCTGGAACACGCGCGATTATCCCTTCAAATCACGCTAGCGAGCATCGGCGATGCGGTCATCGCTACCGACCGCTCCGGATGTATCACGTTCCTCAACGCCATGGCCGAAAGCCTCACCGGCTGGCCGCAGGAGGAGGCGTGCGGGCGGCACGTTGGCGAGGTTTTCATTATCGTGAACGAATCGACGCGAGAGGCGGCGCCTGACCCGGTTGCCAAGGTGTTGCGCACAGGCGCTATCAGCGGGCTTGCCAATCACACCGTACTGCTATCGCGTAGCGGGCGCGAAATTCCTATCGACGATAGCGCGGCGCCTATCCGCGACGAGCGTCATGAGGTAGCGGGCGTCGTTTTGACGTTCCGCGACATTACCGACCGCCGCAAGTCCGAGCGCCTCGCCGAGCAGGGCCGCTTGCGTCTGGAGCAGACCAATCACGAATTGCAGCAGTTCGCCTACGCCGCTTCGCACGATTTACGCGAGCCCTTGCGCAACGTCACTATCTACAGCCAGCTCCTCAAGCAGCAGTACGGCGATAGACTCGACTCGAACGCCGACCAGTTCATTTCGTTCATCGTGAACGGCACGCGCCGCATGGAACTGCTGGTGAAAGACCTGCTCGCCTACACACAGGCGTCCAACATCGACGCCAGCGCAATCTCGCCGACGGATGCTAACGCCGCGCTCGAGAATGTCATCGCGTCCCTGAAAAGCTCCATCGATATGTCCGGCGCGCACGTCACCGGCGACCCGCTTCCGAAAGTTCCCATGGATCGGGTGCACCTGGAACAGTTGCTACAAAACCTGGTCGGCAACGCCATCAAATACCGCGGCCCCGTCCCGCCTTCCATTCACGTCAGTGCGCGCCGTAACGAAGACGGCTGGATTTTCTGCGTTGCCGACAACGGTATCGGCATCGACCCGCAATATCGCGAAAAGATTTTCGGCCTGTTTAAGCGCCTGCACACCACCGAGCAATACGAGGGCACCGGCATCGGCCTCGCCATCTGCGAGAAGATCGTGCAGCGCTACGGTGGACAGATCGCGGTCGAATCCGAGCTGGGCCGCGGCTCGCAATTTTATTTCAGCGTGCCCGCGCCTGAAAGGATCCATTGAGCGCGCCGAGCCGTATCCTGGTTGCCGAAGACAACCGTGCCGACGTTGTGCTCGTGCGGTTGGCGCTCGACTCGCGCGATCTCAACTACACGCTGAATCATGTGCAGGATGGCGAGCAGGCTATCGATGTCGTTCATCAGGCAGCTACCGGCGCGGCACCGGTGCCCGATCTCATTCTGCTCGACATCAATCTTCCCAAGCGCGAAGGCGACGAGGTGCTGGCCGAAATCCGGAAACAGGGCGCCTTCGCGAATGTGCCCGTCGTGATCTTCACTTCATCGGACTCGCCACGTGACATCGAGCGGACCACGGCGCTGGGCGCAACGCGGTATTTTCGCAAGCCGTCCGACTTCGACCAGTTCATGACGTTGGGCGCTATCGTCGAAGAACTGCTGCACGGCGGCGGAGCGGGGCGCGAATCGCAGCCCGTCCCTGAACGAGTCAAGTAATCTGTCCGGCGAGTTTCTGTACAGTTTCGAATGTATCCGCTTCGCTCGCCGCTTTGTCCGGCCGGTAGCGCTTCACGCGAGCGAAGCGCAGCGCCAGGCCGCTCGGGTAGCGCGGGCTTACCTGTATTTCGTTGAACGCGATTTCCGCAACCAACTTGGGCTCGACATACACGGTATAGCTGTCGCGCGCGATCTCGATTTTCAACAGTTCCTGCGTCTGCCACGCGAGCATCTCGTCGGTAAGCCCCTTGAATGTTTTGCCGAGCATGGCGAAGCCGCCCTTGACGGTGTCGCGTGCGCCCAGATGCAGATTGCTCAGCCAGCCATGTCGCCGCCCGTGTCCCCATTCCGCGGCCAGGATCACCAGATCCAGCGTGCGCGCCTGCTTGATCTTCAGCCAGCTTGCCCCGCGCGCTCCCGCCGCATAGGCCGCGTCGAGCGCCTTCGCCATCACGCCTTCGTGGCCCTGCTCGAGCGAGCGCCGCAGAAACTCTGCCGCCTGGTCCGCATCCGCCGCCGTGGTGTGCGGCATGACCGTGGCCGCGGGCGATAGCGAGAGCAGTGTGTCGAACCGCGCGCGCTGCGGCTCATCGAGCATTTCGGTCCCATCCAGGTACAGCAGGTCGAACCAGAACGGCTGCACGGGCAATTCCGCGCGCATGCGTTCCACGTCGAGCTTGCGCCCGAAGCGCCGCATGGTGGTTTGAAACGGCTGCGGGC
>JAICMB010000110.1 GCA_025929455.1 Bryobacteraceae bacterium
ATCATGAGCCCGAGCAGCGGGACACGGTGCGCGCGAATATCGGCAGCGAGCCGCTGCGCGTCGGCGGCATACGCGGTATCGCGTAAGGCTGCCGCAACGTCCTGACCCGGCGGAAGTGGCACACTTTCGAACGCGACGGCGCGCGATGGACGCGGCGGCAGCAGCAACAAGCGAACGTTTTCGGTCTCTTGTCGTAAGCGTGCCGCAAGCTCGCGCGGACTGCGCCGCAGAACCGATCGCAGGTTCACGCGCGGGCCGCCGATAAGCTAACTGCGGCGCTCTGGGATAATCGAAGGGTAGCACCCGAACAATGTGTGGAATCGCCGGACAGTTTCTGAATAGCAGGCCCGCGGAGGCCCGCGCCATACGCGCGATGTGCGCGCAGATACGCCATCGCGGACCCGACGACGAGGGCGTCTACACCAGCGGCCGCTGCGGTATTGGCATGCGGCGGCTGAGCATCATCGATCTCAGCACCGGGCACCAGCCGATCTCCAACGAGGACGGCTCGGTGTGGGTCGTCTTCAACGGCGAGATATATAACTTCCAGGATCTGCGCCGCAGTTTGATCCGGCAGGGACATCAATTTCAGACTAACAGCGACACTGAAACAGTGGTCCATCTGTACGAAGAGGAAGGTGTTGCGGGCCTCGGGCAATTGCGCGGCATGTTCGCGTGCGCGATTTGGGACGAGCGCCGGCACGCGCTGCTGCTCGTGCGCGACCGTTTTGGCAAGAAGCCGCTCTACTATGCGCAGACCGGCGACGGGCTGTATTTCGGCAGCGAGTTGAAATGCCTGCGTGCGGCGGGCGTTCCGCTCGACATCGACGAGCAGGCGCTGCGGCTGTATTTTCAGTTCCGCTATATCCCCGATCCGTGGACTCCTTACAAGCAGGTCAAGAAACTGCCGCCAGGATCGTGGATGCTGTTCCACGCCAATGGACGCGTCGAGAGCGGGCGTTATTGGGCGCCGCCGATGCCAGCTTCCGAGCCTCCCGCCGGCATGACGGAAGAGGCCGCGTGCGATACGGTGCGCAACGTTTTCGACGAAGCGGTTCGCATGCGCCTGATCGCGGATGTGCCGCTGGGCGCTTTCCTGAGCGGCGGTATCGATTCGAGTTCGGTTGTGGCATCGATGGCGCTGCAGAGCGCCGAGCCCGTGAAGACGTTCTCGATCGGGTTCGAGGAAGCGGACTTTAATGAGCTGCCGTGGGCCGCGATGGTGGCGCGCAAGTACGGCACGGATCATCATGAGATCGTTCTGAAGCCGGACTCGGTATCGCTGATCACGAAGGTGGTCGATTTTTACGATGAGCCGTTCGGCGACGATTCATCCATTCCGACTTATCTGGTTTCGGAGTTTGCGGCGCAGCATGTCAAAGTGGTGCTGACGGGGGATGGGGGCGACGAGATCTTCGCGGGATACGAGAGCTTCTTCTCGATCGACCGGCTGAAATCGTACGACCGCATTCCGTCCGCGGCGCGGCGCGCTCTGGCGTGGACGGCGGACCGGCTGCCCTATTCGGCGTACGGCAAGAATTTTCTGCGCACGCTGACACGGCCGACTGCGCTGGAGCGTTATGTGGAGCTGAATCACGCGCCCTATTTCCAGCGCGCGCAAATGCTGCGGCCCGAATGGATGTTGCCCGCGAGCGGAGAATTTTTCCGCGACACCTTCCAGCATTGCCTGCCGGAAGATTGCGACGATCTGATGGCGACGGCGCTGTACTTCGAAGCCACGGCCAAGCTGACGGGCGACATGCTGGTGAAAGTGGATCGCATGTCGATGGCGAATTCGCTCGAAGTGCGCTGCCCGCTACTCGATCATGTGCTGGCGGAAACGGCGGCCGCGCTGCCGCACCGCTGGAAGGTGCGCAACGGCCGCGGCAAGGACATCTTCATTCGCGCCGTGCAAGATCGTTTACCCGCGGAGTTGCTGAATCGCCCGAAGAAAGGCTTCGGCGTGCCGCTGCGGCACTGGTTCCGCGGTCCACTGCGTCCGATGGTGCGCGACCTGCTCACGAGCCGGCGTTTTGTCGAGCGCGGCATGTGCGAGCCGCGGTTCATCGAATATCTGATCAACGAGCACGAGAGCGGCCGCCGCGACAACTACCACGCGTTATATGTGCTGTTGATGCTGGAGCTGTGGTTTCGCAGCGCGGAACAGAAGGTCGATGCCACGGCGGCGGTGCCCGTCTGATGCATCTGCCCGGATACCGCATCCACCATATCGGAGTTGCGGTGAAGGACATCGCCGCGGCGGCTGCGAAGTACGTGCGCTTCCATCAATACCGGACCGCGACCGAGATCATCCACGATGCCACGCAGCAGGCGTACGTGCAGTTCTTGCGGCTGGAAGGCGACGCCGCGTATCTTGAACTCGTACAGCCCGACGGTCCGGACTCCAACCTCAGCCGTGCGGTCGCCAAGGGCGGCGGCCTCAATCACATCTGCTATTCGACCGACGATATCGAAGCGGCCTGCTCCACCCTTGCCGGAGGCGGTATGTTCGTCATTACTCCGCCGGTGCCCGCGGTCGCTTTCGGTGGCCGCCGCATCGCGTGGCTCATCGGCAATAACGTGGTGTTGACGGAGTTGGTGGAGCGCGGCGCGGAAGGCGAGCTGTAGTGGGGCGGCAAGTCTTGCTGGCTGCCCGTTCGTGCGGAGGCGCCAAACGATGTACATACATCTTCTGTATATACTGAAATAGTGCTGCAGGAGCCCATCTTCGAGTGGGACGATCACAACATTCGGCACATAGCTCGACACGGCATCACCCGCGCGGAAATCGAAGAATCACTCCAGCGGCCAGCGGTGTTTATGGAAGGTGAACCGGTTCGCGATGAGTTGCGCTGGAAAGTGTTCGGAACCACGGCCAACGGACGGTACATCGTAGTGATCTTCACTATCCGCGCGGGCCGTGTCCGCGTGGTCACTGCATATCCCATGAACGCGAGCGACAGGAGAAAGTATGCCCCAAAAATTGACGAAACCCCCTAAATTCCGTTCCGAATCGGAAGAAGCCGCCTGGTGGGCGAGTCCAGAAGGGCGCCGTTACACGCAACGGGAGTTCGACCGCGCAGCGCGTCAGGGACGGCTGCTCATGTCCGCAGAGGGCCTCACGCCCGGGACATTAGCGGAGCTGTTACGACGCGCTAAACAGAACGCCACGCGCCCTATCTCAATCCGCTTGCCCATTGAAGACGTTGAGCGCGCGAAAAAGATCGCGGCCAGCAAGGGAATCGGCTACCAAACGGTGTTGAAGCAAGCCATTCGGAAAGGCCTTCCGAAAACGGGATGAACGTGCGTTTATACCCCCGCGCCGGCCATGGCCGCGGGCGATGCATCCTGAATAAATGAGCAGCGCGCCGTGTAATTCTCCGGTACGAGAAATTCGTACTCGCGCTCGTCCGAAGCTGCCGTCAGTTCCGAAAACCCGAGCCTCGGATACAGGTCGGCGACAAGCACGCTCTTCGCGGTGCGGTGGTACACACCTTTTAAGCGCCGCACACCCGCAGCGGCAGCGGCCTGCACCACGCGGTCGAACATAAACTCTTCCATCTGCCGGCCGAGCACGCGGCAGCTCATGAGCCAGGTGTCGATTTCCCACGTGGCGGGCTCATCCGCCGCCTTGCAGAAGATCACGCCGATAATGCCGTGATCGCCAAAACGATCCGCAAGCTGGAACACGCCCGTCCAGTTGGCGGGGTGGTCCGCGACCTGGCGTACTTGCGCTTCGGTGTAGCGGCGCGTCGTCAGATTGAACTGATTCGTTTTGTTCGTGAGCTGCGTCACTCGCGCGATATTTGCTTTCGAAACCGGGACGACGGTCGCGGTCATGTTCAACTGCTCGAGGAACGCTTCTACCGTCAGAGCGGACTCGCGCAGTGTTTCCGTCTGCACCTGCGTGCGATACGCTTCGGAGCGCTTGCGATCCTCGGCCGACATCGTCAGCGCGTAGAAATAGCGCCGCCGGGCGAGGTCGCGCACGTAGTAATGCGGCGAATTGCCCACCTCAACCACCGCGATCTCCGGAATCTGTGAGCGCACCCAAGCGCGCTCCAGCGGATTGTCGTCGATAAAGACGAAGCTGTCCAGGCCCAGCGACAGCTTGCGCGCGATGCGGCGCAGATTGGTCGCCTTGTCGTCCCAGTTCGCTTCGAACGCGACGAAATCGTCCAGGTGCAGCGCCATCGACGGATGCTGCTCGAAGGGCAGTCGCGCGTCCTCGGGGTTGTTCTTCGAACAGACCGCCAGCAGAATGCCGCGGCTCTTCAGGTCAAGCAAATAGCGCTGCAGGTCCGCATACGCTTCGCCTTCATGCGAGCCCGGGCCGATGCGAATGCCCTGCAGACCGTCCTCGCCGATTACGCCGCCCCACAACGTATTGTCAAGATCGCAGATCAACACTTTGCGCGTCAGCCCCAGCGCAGCGCGCACGTGCGCGATTTGCCATTCCGCTAAGGCGGGCAGGGCTTCGAGCGCGGGGTGCTGCTTGGCGTTGTTCCATAGCAGCGGGTCCGACCAGCGCTCCGCGCCCGCTTCGGCTGCGATGCTATCCAAATCGAGAAGCGATACGAACGGCGGTGCGTTATCCAGCATGGCTTCATTGATGCGCCGGATGACGCGTGCGCGCCCACCGGGCATTGCTTCCGACAGATACCCGTACGCGTCCGCACCGGGCCGGTCGAAGGTGTGCTGCACGACATGGCAATGGAGCGCATCGCCGAGAGCTGTCCACAGCGCTTTGAACTCGGAGACGGAACGCTCAACCACCGAAGCCGGGTCTTCACTGAGCGCGGGCAGATTCAGATCGCGCCAGTTGTTCGCGAGAAAAACGAAATCCGGACGAAAGCGGTGCAGCCCGCTTTCGGGACTCAGAACTTCCTGGCGGAACGCGCCGTACAGGCCTTCGTAAAACTCGGCGTCGATGCCATCGCGAAAGCACAGGGCGCGCAGCACCGGAACCATGAGGTTCGTCGTGCTGCTCCCCACGATCGCGATACGGCAACGGCGCGCTGCGGGCGGCGACTCGCGCCAGAGCTGTCGCACGAGACTTTCCGAGCGTGCGAAGAACGAATACTTCGCGGGACGCGAGAGCGCTTCACGCAGATGACGTGCCGCTTCGCCGTACTGTTTGGCGCGCGCGAACGTGCGCGCGGCCTCCAGGTACAGCATCGGATCCGTGCACGGTGCGAGCGAAAAGAATTTCGTCCACGACTCCGCCGCCAGCGCCGGGTCGGAGGCAGCGAACAGGCGCGCCCGCAGATAGTGCGCCGCGATGGTCGCGGGCAAACTCGCGGCCCATGCGATCGTCGCGGTGTGCGGCGCGGCATCGCGCAGTGCTTCGTACAGCGCATCGATCGATCCCGCGTGAAACGCGTTGCCGCACTGTGCGAGCACCGCCGCGGCTTCGCGCAATTTGCCGGGCTCGTCGAGCCCCGCTAAGCGTGCGGCAATGTCGGAGGCGGAAATGGCAGCGGAATTTTGCACAGTGCTCATGACGAGTAACCGGGGTCGAGCTCGGGGTGCGCGGCGGCCCACGCGCGCATATCTTCTCTAGCCCACAGGATCAGCCCGTTGGTGGGTTTGAATTTGCCCTGCTCGTACAGTTTGCGGCGCTCCGGGCTGCGATGGAACACCAGGTTCAGGTCCACGGGACCTTTTATCGTGCCGATAAAGCCGCGGTTCTCTTCGAAGATCTTGTTGCGCCAGGCCAGGTGCGGGCTGACGCGGTGCGTGTCGGGCGAGTGCAGCCAGCCGACGGTCAGAATGCCCTTCGCTTCGGGCTGCAACTCCAGCGACTTCGCCATCAAATAATAGGACCGGTCCAGCTCGACGGGTGAGAGAATGCGGTTCTTACGGCCGGGGTCGAGGTGAAAATAGAACGCCGGACGGAAGCCGCGGAAGCGGGTGGCGAAAAAGTGAAGCGCTTTCGGTAACGACGCGAGCGGGATGTGCGAAAGCCAGGAGCGCGGGAAACCCGAAACTTCCCAGTACAGTTCTCCCGCCGGAAAGATCCGCAGGGACGCTTTCTTGCAAAGAACGATGAACGAGAACGCGCCAGCGCGGCACCACTCAGACGTAGATTCATCCGCCGCAAAGCGCGCGAACTCGTCGTAAAAGAGTGCCTTTACTCCCGCCGCCACCGGCAATTGCTTAACGCGATCGAGGTGTTCGAGGATAGTGTGCAGCGCGAGAAACCGCTCGACGGCGCCCTCGGGTTGGCG
The DNA here is from genome assembly GCA_025929455.1 of Bryobacteraceae bacterium. The sequence goes on from JAICMB010000110.1 coordinate 6,231, forward strand.
ATCGGCGCCCGGCAGCGAGCGCGCGAATTCGGAGACCGCGGTCTGGGTCGGCGCGGCATCGCCGACTTGCGCGATGAGCGCGGTGCCGTCCTTCACGCTGCGTCCCGCGGCCGTGAGCATCTGCCCCACGGCGAGCATCGCGGGCGCTTCGAGCGCGGCGCGGCAGCTTTCGCGCGCTTGTTCCGCGCGCGACTGCGCTCCGCATTGGACCGGACTAGGCACCCGTGAACGCACCCCGCCGGTCCAGCATCGTCATGAGTTGGCCGACACTTTCGAAATTCAACAGTTCCTCATCGGGCTGCACGCCCAGTTCGCCCGAAATTAAGGCGAGGATCTGCACATCGGACAGGGACGACCACTCCGGCACGGAATCACGTCCATCCGTGTCCTGGAGGGCTCCCGGAGAAACGAGCAGGATCTCTTCGAGCATGCTGCGAAAAGCGGGTTTAGTCATCGGCTCTCTTTAAAGTATTCCGCGCCGGCGATTCGTCGCAATGAACCGCGGGCGTGCGCGCTGCGGCCGCGCTTGCGGCGCGCTCCGGCGCGTCTTTGTCAGCGCCGGTCCTGCGAATCGACCGGATACAGTGCGCGGCCAGATCAATGTACAGCCGTCGTGCCGGCGCTAGGTCCAGCACGCCGGACAGGCTGCAAAAGCACTCACCGCCGAAGCTTTCCTTAAACGCGCTGATGGCGCGCTGTTTGCTGTCGCCGAACTCCTTGGAGCCCAGTTGGAACAGGCGCGTGCCGCGTGCTTTGGCGGCGCAAATCGCGCGCCAGAGAGTCAGATTATTAATGCCAGGCGCGGGCTGCGATTTCGAGTTGAATCCGAACCAATAATACGACGACGAATGCAGGTGAATGGTCACCACAACCGCGTGTATCGCGCCATCGAAGTTCGCCGCGTGCACCTGCGCCGACCCGTTCGAAACGAAGCCATCCCAGACGGTCTCGAGCACCGGCCGAGAATGGGCTATGGCGCCCAGCGTCGCGACGTTCAGCGGATAACACGACAGCCATTCATCGCGGTCAAGGACCTGATGCACGGTAGCGCCCTCCCGCTCTGCTCTGCGGATCTTATTGCGGCAGCCCGAATCGAGCCGCTGGAATAGTTGCAGCTCCTCCGCCCCGAGGTCGAGCAATAGGCTAACCGGGTTCGTATCGTGAAACCCGTACGATCGGAGGGGTAAATAGCGCAGTTGCGAGATGGCCGGCTCGTCCGCGATCACGTTTGGGAAACTGACGCGGATACGGTCGCAGCGCCGCTCGCGGCCGAGCCTTACGCAATAGGTCGCGAGCGCGTCAAATGCTTTCGCGGACGTTTTCGCCGGCAAATCCGCCTTTAGCAACGGACCGCTCGGCAGGTACGTGCCCGAGACCAGTTCCCGCGATTTTATATAGCGAAGCTCGCGGCTGACGATCTCGAACAGCGGAAACACGCCGATCAGTGCACCGCCATCATCACGCAACAGAATCGAGCGGTTCACCGTATGAGGTGACGAGACTTGCTCCAGATCGAAAATCGCCGGGAGGTGGCCGAAGCCGGCCCGCGGATTGTTACAAACGAAGTCGGCCCAAGCGGCGTGCTGATCGGGCGTGTACGGATCGATGGTCAAGCGGCCACCTTGCGGGACTTCCATTTCGCGACGCCGGCCCACACCTGGCGCCGGTGCTCCGGAAGCACACAGGTCCAAAGCGCCAACGCGAAATAGAACGTCGAAATGAAAGCGGCCGCTGCGATCAGTTGGGCCCAGGAGTAGCCCCGCAAATAAAAAGACCGCAGTACCAGCGTTGCCGCCGCAACGGGCAAGGCGATTAAACTCGGAGTTCCGTAGATTGTCAGCATATAACGGCGAAAGCTGAAATGATTCATCCTACAGACGAGCCAGGCGGGATACAGACAGCGCGTCAAAATCATGACAATCATCATCGACCAAGCCCCGCCGACCAGGCCATAACGCGGCACGGAGTAAATAAGAGACCCGACATAAAGGAACGATTCGACGACCAGGCCGTAGGAGTACAGCCGGTGGCGGCCTTGGCCGATGAGAATGGCACCGGAATTGAACTGGCTCGCCATGGTCATGAGAATGAGGATGGTCAGCATGGGAAGCACGGGTGCGCTGTGAACCGCGAAATCCTGGTTTACCCAAACGGATAACAGCGGCCGCCCGTACAGTAAAACGAACATCGCAAACGGCAGGAACAGCGCGTAGCAGTAGCGGTTCGTATACATGGCCAGCGAGCGCAGTTGGCCGGTCTGGCCGGCTTCGTCGAGTTCCGCGCTTTTCGACGTCGTGACAAAGCCGACGCGGGGAACGATTTCGCCCACGTACATCAATAGCCGCAGCGGCAGGCTGAAGTATCCGACCGCCGTCGACCCCCGGAAATATCCAATCACCGACAGCGGGCTCTGGTTGCTGACCATATTTGCGATCGAGATCAGGAACGAGTGCACGCCGTATTGCGTCATGCCGCGGAAGACCTCCCAGCGGATGAACGACGGTCTCAAGGAGAACGATGGGAAAATCCGCTTGAGGCTGATCATGTTCCAGGCGCGTTC
>JAICMB010000305.1 GCA_025929455.1 Bryobacteraceae bacterium
CCGAAGGCCGGCGCGGTGCTGCGTAAAATGCAGGCGCGCCTGGACCGCTGGATGACTCGCACGCATGACCCGCTTTTAAACGGTCCCGTGCGCGCTCCGGCGGGCGCGAAGGTCAATCCCGCAGACGGACTTTCGCCGCATGAGCCCGTCGTTGACGCAAACACAAGCCCGTCCTAAACACTCATGTCATCATCCCGGAGAGACTTCCTGAAATCGTCGGTCGGTTCGGCGCTCGCGTGCGCCGGCGCCAACGCCTGGGCGCAAGCGCCGCGTTCGCGCCCGCGTAATATCATCTTTATTCTCACCGACGACCATCGCTATGACGCGATGGGCTTCATGCACCCGCAGCCCTGGCTGCGTACGCCGCACATGGACTCGCTCGCGCGCGACGGCGCTCATCTCAAGAACGCGTTCGTGACTACCTCGTTGTGCTCTCCGAGCCGGGCGAGCATTTTGACCGGATTATATGCGCACCGGCACGGCATTGTCGACAACAACACTGCTATTCCCGCGGGCACTCGATTCTTCCCGCAACTGCTGCAGCCCGCCGGGTACAAAACCGGCTTTTTCGGCAAGTGGCACATGGGCAATGTGGGCGATCAGCCGCAGCCCGGCTTCGATAAGTGGGTCAGCTTTCTCGGCCAGGGCACCTATCTTCCGAATAAGAACGGCCTCAACGTCGACGGACGGCACGTTCCGCAAAAGGGCTATATCACGGACGAGTTAACCGACTACGCGCTCGAATGGCTCGATACGCTCTCGAAGGATCAGCCGTACTTCCTTTACCTGTCACACAAGGCGGTTCACGCCAACTTCATTCCGGCCGAACGTCACAAGGGCGTTTATGAGAAAGAAACATTCCACCCGCCCAAGACCATGGACGCAACGGGCCGCAACGCGCAGCATCGTCCGATGTGGACCCAAAACCAGCGCAATAGCTGGCACGGCGTCGATTTTCCGTACCACTCCGATCTGAACATCGCCGAATACTACAAACGTTATGCCGAGACACTGCTCGGTGTCGATGACAGCGTCGGCCGCGTGCTCGACACTTTAAAGAAACGCGGCGAGCTCGATTCCACGCTGGTCTTTTACATGGGCGACAACGGCTTCGCGTTCGGCGAGCACGGCCTCATTGACAAGCGCACCGCGTATGAAGAGTCCATGCGGGTACCGCTGCTGGCGCGTTGCCCGGAGCTGTTCCCCGGCGGCCGCACCGTTACCGAGATGGTGTCGAATCTCGATATCACGCCCACGATACTGAACGCCGCGGGCGCACAAATTCCGAGCGGACTCGACGGCCGCAGCATGCTCCCGTTATTGACGGGCCAAGGCGATCCGCAGTGGCGCAAACAACTGCTCTATGAGTATTACTGGGAGCGGAATTTCCCGCAAACTCCCACCATCCACGCGCTGCGCACGGACCGCTACAAATACATCCATTACTACGGCGTTTGGGACAGCGACGAGTTATACGACCTGCAAAAGGATCCGCTCGAAACCGACAACCTGATCTACGACCCCGCCATGCGCGGCACCATTCGCGAGTTGAACAAGCGACTGTTCGACGAACTCGAGCGGACCGGCGGGATGAAGATTCCGCTCTACCGCGACAAGGGCCAGCAGAACAACAAGCGCGACGGAAACAAAGAGGGCGCCGCGGATTTTCCGCCGGAGCTGAAGATATTCAAGAGTAAGGGAACCACGCGGGATCAATAGCCGCGTGGGCGCCCGCCGCTTCCGTAATCCGCCCGGACAGACGGCCGCGCAGTTGCTCCGATATCGAGCGGTACGGCACTCGTCCGGCCAGATTGGTATGTTGATACGGATCGGCATATAAGTCGTACAGCATGTACTCAACGTACTGATCCGCGCCGGCGGCAGCCTTCCAACCTGGCTTCTTGGGAACGGTGGCGGCGTAAGTATATTGCGGAGTGCGCAAGCCACGTCCCGTCGTAGCTTCGCTCATCTCGAAATAGACTTCGTTGCGCCAGTATTTCGTATTTCGGTCCAGTAATGGCAGGAAGTTATGACCCTGCATGGAGCCGGGGACCGGCACGCCGGCAGCCGACAGCAACGACGGCGCGATGTCGACATGACTCACGAGTTCCGGCACTCGCATGGCCCGGTTAAATCCGGGACCTTCCGCAATCAGCGGAACATGAATCGAGCTTTCGTGAGGGGTTCGCTTGTACGCGAAATTGCGAGTCTTAAAGTGACAGCCGTGGTCGCTGACGAACATTACGATGGTGTTCCGGTCGAGGCCGCTGTCCGCAAGCGTCTTCCGGATAGTCCCGACCGTTTCATCCATCTTGGCCACGCACGCATAATAGTCCGCTAACTGGCTGGGCCAACTGCCGGGCAGGGGGCGCAGATCATGCGGCACCCAGAAGTTCTTATAGCGGCCCTCGTATTCTTTGGGAGGTACGAACGCATCGATATCGTTTTGATGATGAACCTCCAAATACGACAGTGTGAGAAAGAACGGAGATTTCGCCGACCGCAGAAACTTCTGCGCCAGTTCGGTCATGAAGTCGCTGCGGTACACCCCTGAAAAGTGCATCGGCTTGCCGTCGTTGTCGTACAAGTCGCCCTCGTATGGATGGGAGGTCAACTCCAGAACGTTCGACGCCTGCCATAGGTCGAGGAAGCCGCCGCGATACTCGGGCGCCACCGGCCCTAGCCGCACGCGATCGCGCGGTGTATTGCCGCCTAAGTGCCATTTGCCGATGTAATTGGCCGAGTAACCTGCCTGCCGAAGAGACGACGCCAGAGTTGTCAACGTGGGCAACGGCGCGATTCCGTTACGCCATACACCATGCCGGCTCGCATACTGACCTGTAAACATACAGGCGCGGGCCGGCGCACAGACCGGCTGATTGCTGATGGCGTTTTCAAAGAACGTACCGTGCGCCGCCATCTCGTCGATATTGGGCGTGAGGCGCATGGGATTCGCGCCCGCTGCGCCAATGCAGTCCCCGCGGAACTGATCGGAAATGATCAGGACGATGTTGGGAGGTTGGGCGCTCGCGGCGGGTGTCTGACCGGCGACGAGCGCCGCCGGAACCGCCTGGAACGCCTCACGCCGTGTCATGATCTTGCGTGTAGCCCGGGAAGTTCGGCGAGGTCATGCGGCCTTGCGGGCGCAGCTCCAGCTTCCCACCCTTGACGAATTCGTCGCCGCGTTCCGCGAGGTGTTCAATCAACCGTCCGCGCCACTGGTGCAACGTGTTCTGGTGGCGTGGATCTCCCGCCAGATCCCGCAGCTCACGCGGGTCCTCCTCTAAGTGAAACAGCTGCTCTTCGCCATCCTGAGCTTGGAAGATGTATTTCCACTTTGCGTCCGTGAGAGCGTTCCAGTGATTCGATGCGTTATAGCAGATGTTATGCTCCAGGTCGATCCACTCACGCCAGCCGTCGCCGCGGCCACGCACCAGTTCGAGCAAGCTGCGGCCGTCTACCGGGCGGCTCGCCGAGGCGCCCGCCGCCTCGAGAAAGGTCGGCAGAACGTCACGCAATTCCACGGGCTGGCCGCGTGTCATCCCGCGCCGCTCGGAAACCAGTCCTTCGGGCCAGCGCATCAGCATCGGAACGTGCGCCGACGGCTCATACGCATATGTCTTGCGCCACAGGTGCTGATCACCCAGCATGTCACCGTGATCCGAGATGAAGAGGATCAGCGTATCATTGAGAAGCTTCCGCTGTTCAAGTACTTCGAGAATGCGACCTATCTGCTCGTCGACGTGACTCACCGAACCATAATAAGCCCGCCGTGAGCGCCGCTCGTCATCCGGCGGCATCTGACCATGCCAGATGTCATTGCCGGGCCAGCTACGCGGTATGTACCGTTTCGCCCAATCACCGGCTACCGCGGGCGGCAGGTCCGCATTTTCATATCTCTTCATCCAGCGCGCCGGCGGATCGTACGGGCTATGCGGCCGGATGAAAGAGACCTTCAGATAAAACGGCTCGGTGCGTTGGTAGGTGCGCAGAAAGTTGACCGCTGTATCTCCTGTCCAGCTGGTGGCGTGCAAGCGCTCCGGCAGGACAAACGGCTTGCCCCGGTGATCGTTCCAACCGAGTCCCGTCGCATGCGGGTTGCCCGTTGGCATCTGCGACCAGAACCACGATTCATAATCGCAGCGCTCCTCGGGCGAGGCGGCTATCTTTGGATCCTGCTCGGCCTTGTCGAACCAATAGCTGCAGTGTTCGTCGAGCAGCATCTGATGATAACCGTGTGAGTTGCGGATCGGATAGAAGTGATTCTTCCCGACTACGGTTGTGTAATACCCGGCTTCCGCCATGGCGCGCGGCTTCTCCTGGGGATACCGGGTGGCCATGCGGGTCATGCCGAGCATGCCGTGATGCCACGGTGACAGACCCGTGAGTAGCGCCGAACGGGCTGGCGTGCAACTCGGTACGGAGGTATACGCGCTGGTGAAGCGCACGCCTTCGGCGGCAATGCGATCGATGTTCGGGGTGTGGATGAGGGTGTTGCCATAACAGCCCAGGCAATCCGTGCGCAGTTGGTCGGCCATCAGCAGCAGCACGTTGGGCTGCGATTGTTTGCGCGGCGCGGCTGTTATGCGCTGCGCCTGCATTGCGCTTGCAACGCCTATTTGAACGAAACTGCGCCGGTTCATGTAGGGAACTCCTTAGTTAGCATGGTGCGGGAAGAGCGGTCTGGAGACCCGCTGCAGGCGTGAACGCCTGCCCTACCCGGAGACGCAACCATGCCACTAAAAGGTTCGGCTGCAACCCGGGGATGGGCAGCCAGCAAGACTGGCCGCCCCACTTCGGAATGTGCGCGCGCTTCGGCGTTTGTGAGCTGTCGTGGCCGCACAATTGTACGTGAGGACACTAGAATAAGACCTTCAGTGCGAATTGAATCTCGCGCATTTGGTTTGACAATGTTGTGATGGTGCCGCCGTTAGCGATGTCGACGCGGGAGTTAGGCAGTCCGAACTGTGGATGATTGAGTGTGTTGAAGGCCTCCGCACGAAATTGTACTTCGCCGCTTTCACCGAGCCAGCCGGCGCGGAAAACCTTGAACAG
>JAICMB010000022.1 GCA_025929455.1 Bryobacteraceae bacterium
AGAAAGGCCTGATAAGTGTCCTCGACCAAGCCTCGAATATTCTTGAAGCGATGGTCCGCGGCGGCATTGGCCGCTAGCGCCACGACCGATCGCTGTTGCGCGACCCACCCGGTAATGCCCTCGCCGAGTTCCAGGCGCACATTGCCGAGATCGGCAGCGTGCGGCGCCTGTGACGCGCGCAGAACCACTTCTCCGGTCTGCGGTTCCAGCAGATAGACGAGACAGGCATCGCATGCAGTCGCTTGCGCGGTCAGGCCCACCACTTCGCCCAGCATTTCGTCCAGCGTAAGGGGCGAGCTTACGACACTGCTGATGCGGTGCAGGATATCAAGCTGCGAAAAGCCCGTCTCCCGTGGCGCGGGCGTATCCATGGGTATAGCCTAGGCGTTTTGCCGCGCGCGGTCCAATCGAAAAAAGTGATTGAGGGTATAGGTTACTACGCTGCCTCGACCGGCACGCGCACTTCTTCCTCTTCCTCGTACGCCTCGTCACATGCAATGATGCTGCGGCGCACCGCGAAGGGTCCGACGATTTCGAAAATGATCACGGCCGATAGAACCACCGTCGTAACCGCGGGCGCGATGGCCGGCAGCCGGTGTGTCAACGTAAGACTCAGGCCCACGGCAAGGCCCGCTTGCGCGAACATGCTGGGCGGCAGCCAGCGCCGCACCTTCGCGTCCGATCGCGCCAGCACCGTACCCCCGCGCGTGCCCACGAATTTGCCGGCCAGCCGCGCCGCAATATACGCCACACCCACGACGCCGAGCGTGGCGAGGCGCTTCACGTCCAGCTCCGCTCCGGCGAGCACGAAGAAGATCGCATACAGCGGAGGATCGGTTTTCGACAGGCTTTCGTACAGCCGTTTGCTGCGGCCCGAATAGTTCACCACCGTCGCGCCGATGGTTAGGTTGGCGACCAGCGGCGACACTTCCATCCAGTTCGACACGCCTACGCAAAGCAGCACGCACCCGGCGAGCAGAATCAGGCGCTCACCGTGCTCCACGACGTGCGAAGACCAGGCGGCCAGCAGAAATCCGAGCACGTAACCGAGCGAGAACCCGCCCGCGAATTGCCACACCAGCTTCACGGCCGGCCCAAACACCGTTGCGCCCGCGCCGCCGCCGTGCGATTCAAGCAGCGCGACGATCACGCTGAAGCCCGCCAGAGCAATGAGATTGTCGAGCGCGAACACGGTGGTCAGCGTGCTCGTGAGCAGTCCTTGCGCGTTCATCTCGCGCAGCACCATCAACGTCGATGCCGCCGCCGTTTCTACAGCCATGATGCCTAGCAGCAGCGAGACGTGCCACGGCTGTCCCGTGAGGGCCAGCGCGCCCGTCACGACTACGAACGTGCACAGCGATTCGCAAACGGTGATGATCACCACGCCGCGTCCGTGCCGCTGAAACTGCCCGATCTCGAACACCGTCCCGATCGAAAATAGAATCAGACCCAGGGCGACTTGGCTCAACACTTCCAGCGCGGCCAGATTCTCGCCGCTGATCCAGTTGAGCAGCGATGGCCCCAGCGCGACACCCGCGAGCAAATAGCCGGTCACCTCGGGGACGCGCAGCATCTTGACGATGTGGCCGGCGAGCAGCGCCAGCAACAGAATGATTCCGACGGAGGAGAGCTCGTTCACTTCGGAAGCAGGACCTCGGCGCGGCTGCCGTGGCGGTCGATGTTCAGGATGGCGGCTCCTGAGCTCGCGCGCGCCAACAGTTTCGCGGCCTGCTCGGGCGTTGTCACGCGCCGGCGGTCGATCGCGGTCACGAGATCGCCCGGCCGTATGCCGGCATGCGCCGCGGGTCCGCCTGCCGCAACGGCCCGGACCAGCACGCCGCCGCCGTCCTTCGCGGGCGCGATCGTCATTCCGCCGTCCGCCGCCACACCGGTACGCGCTTCGTCGGGCCGCGCGGCGAGCCGCAACGTAACTTTCCGGCGGCCGCGAGTCGCGGTGATCACATGTTCCGTTCGTGCTTCGTTATCGGCGAGGTTCTGCAGATCGGCGGCCGTCTTCACCGCTCGCCCATCGGTCTCGAGCAACACATCGCCGGGCCGCATGCCCGCATTATCTGCGAGGCTGCCGTCCCATACTGAAGTAACCTGCACCGCGTTCGAATTGGCGGCCGCGTGAACGCCGAAGCCGTACGCCGCCAGCAGCCGTTCGCTCACAGGAATGGGTTGCCGCGCGACCGCTCGTACGCTGCCTATACTGGCAATCACCGGTTCGCCGTGGCAATCTGTAATGACGCCAAGCAGTTGCCCTTCCATCGTGAACAGGCCGCCGCCGAGCATTGCCGGCGACAGCGGCACGCCGGAGTTCACGCGCTGGTAGGAAAACGATCCGCAGGTCGCGTTCGTAATGCCCTGATATGCGCCGTATGAGTAAATGGGTTCGTTGTTGCCGTCCCGGGCGACCGCAATCACCCAATCCCGCGCGAAAACCTGCGGCGGCGCGGTTACGGCCGCGAGCGTGGTGCGGTTTGCCGCCGGTACCAGTGCGAACGTGAACGGCACATCCGCCGCCGTGGGCACAGGCGCGAGTTCGAAAACGTTGCCGGTGGAATCGATCGCGTCTTCGCCGTTGATCGCTTCGTGACCCGCGGTCACGACTTTTCCTCCATCGCCCACAAACACCGCGGTGTGCGGCGCCGATTTCAGAAACAGCAGCGCGCTGCCGGCGGCGTCCGCGGCATTGCCGAGATACTCGGAAAGATCGTTGAGCCGGCGCTGCTCGGAAAGCTGGCGGATCCGGCTCATGTCGGATTCCGATGGTGTGCGGACCGGTTTCTTCTTGGGTTTAAACGCTACGCCGACTGCGAGAATGCAGATTGCGGCAATCAACAGCGTGAGGGAATACCGGCTTCGGATGGAGAGTCGCGCCATAATGTGCCAAGCCGTCTAGCATATGCTTATACCAGTTTAACGGACCGGCATCGTTTTGCCCGTGGCGCTGTCTCATGCCGGAGCGAGTGTAGGGCGATTGCACTCGTCCCGGCTCCTCCTCCTGACCGCCGGATTGGACGGCGGTGCTCCAACACGCATTTTAGCTCCCCCCGGCCACGTCCGGCGTCTTTTTTTTAGGCCCGGAAGTGGCGGACGGCGGCCGCGACCTGCGCCACGCGGCGACCCTGCACTCGCGCGGCATGCAGATCCTCGGCGGTTGGCGGCGTGATGTTCTGGCCCGACACGCTCGATGCCCCATACGGCGTGCCCGCGCCGAACACCACCGGATCGATGTAGCCGAGCGGCACGATGATCAACCCCAAATGCGCCATGAAGTTGTACATCGTGAGTATCGTGCTCTCGTTGCCGCCGTGCGGCGTAGACGTGGAAGTGAAGCCGCTGCCCACTTTGTGGTTCAGCTTGCCGGCTCCCCAGAGGCCGCCCAGCGAATCGACGTACGCCTTCAATTCCGATGTCACGTTGCCAAAGCGCGTTGGGCTCCCGAATACAATGGCGTCAGCCCATTCCGCGTCGGCTGCTGTCGGCGCTTCGTATTCCGCGTTCATGCGGTCCGCGTTTTCGATCCAGCCGGGCGCTTTCGACATGACGTCGCGCGACACGATCTCGCGTGCGCGGCACAAGCGAACGTCGGCGCCTTCGCCGCGCGCACCTTCCGCGATGGCGAGGGCCAGCTTTTCGGTCGAGCCATTGCGCGAATAAAAAGGAATAAAAACTTTGATGTTGGCTTCCGCCATCCGTTGTCTCCGAAACGAGTGCGGTATCCTACGCGGTCCCCTCGTACAGAAACGCACACGGCTCCAGACGGCTCTCTCCCCCGTCGTTGACCGAGTACATGCGCTTCCAGCGGCCGTTCTTGTCGCGCTCGTTCCACAGCGACGCGGCCGCGTGCGCGCCATCCTTGCGTAGCGCGTAAAAATTCAGATCGAAGAGCTTCAGCTTCGCGCGGTCGTCATCGAAATTGCGCGCGACGCGTTTCAGCGCGTCCAGGCACGCCTCCTTGGGATCCATGCCGTGCCGCATGTTTTCCACCACGGTATGCCCGCCTGCGATACGGATATTCTCTTCGCCGCGCCCGGTCGAGCCCCCGCCGCCCACGTCCTGATCGAGGAACAGGCCCGCGCCGATGAGCGGTGAATCACCCACGCGTCCCGGTATTTTCCACGCCAGGCCGCTGGTCGTCGTCACGCCCGACATTTCGCCTTTCGCGTTCACCGTCATGCAGTTGATGGTGCCCGTCGGCGGATGCACCGCGACATGCATGGCCCACGCGAGCGTCTCTTCGTCAGCTTCGGGGAACATCTCCTTGAGGGCCGATACGGCGCGCCCCGGCATGCGGTCCACGTCGTTACGCCAGTTGTTGTGGCCTTCGGGGTCGCGCAGCGATTTCTTCCACACCAGCCATGCCAGCCGCGCCTTCTCCGTCAGCAGATCCTCTTCCTTGAAGCCCACCTCCTTAGCAAAGCGCAGCGCGTTCGGGCCCACGATCATGGTGTGGTCGGTCTCCGTCATGACCGCTTTCGCCACTTTCGACGGCGTCTTGATTCCCGGAATCGATGCTACGGCGCCGCACTTTCGCGATGGCCCGTGCATCACGCACGCATCGAGCTCCACCACGCCGTCTTCATTCGGTAAACCGCCGTAGCCGACCGACGTGTCGTTGGGATCGAGTTCGACGATGTTGACGCCCGCAATAACAGCGTCAAGCGTGTCCGCGCCGCTGCCGAGCATCTCCATCGCACGTTTGCAGGCATGCAAGCCGTTCGCGCTCGAGATTACCACCGGCCGTTTGCCGCTCGATTGCGCATGCGCGGTTTGCGCACCGGCGGCAAGCAAAGCCGCGGAACTCTGCACGAGCGCTCTTCGGGTCATGCCTGATTCAGATGCTCCAATCGTCCGATGCATTTCACCACGCTACACTAACTCTTTTCCCAATGCGCGAGCAAATCTGTCCGGCGCACTCGCTGGCGGGCGTAGTGGAGCTCCCCGGCGATAAGTCTATCTCTCACCGCTACGCCATGCTGGCCTCTATCGCGGAGGGCGACAGCCGCATACACAACTACTCCACCGGCGCTGATTGCCACTCTACGCTGCACTGCGTGCGCGCGCTGGGCATCGGCGTGGATGTCGACGGCACCGACATTACGATTCACGGGCGCGGCCTGCACGGTTTGCGAAAGTCCGACGCCGCGCTCGATGCGGGCAACTCCGGCTCTACCATCCGCATGCTGTCCGGCATTCTGGCGGCGCAGAAGTTCACGACGACGATCGGCGGTGACGAATCGCTTTCGCAGCGGCCGATGGATCGCATCATCAAGCCGCTTTCCGAAATGGGCGCGCGCATCGAAGCGCGCGACGGCCGTTATCCTCCGCTGGTGATTCACGAGTCCGCGCTGCACCCGCTCGAATACACGCTGCCGGTGGCGAGCGCGCAGGTGAAATCGTGCGTGTTGCTGGCGGGCCTGTACACGGACGGCGTCACCACGGTGCACGAACCGGTGCGGACGCGCGACCACACCGAAGTGGCGCTACGCGAGTTCGGAGCTGACGTGAGCACGATGAAGCGGGCCATATCTGTGCGCGGCCCCGCCAAACTCGAAGGCCGCGAACTCGCAGTTCCCGGCGACCTCTCCTCCGCCGCGTTTTTCATAGTGGCGGCGCTGCTGGTGCCCGGCGGATACCTCACCATCAACAACGTGGGCTTGAATCCCACGCGCTCGGCGCTGCTCGATTTTCTGGTTGGCATGGGAGCGAATATCAAAATTCTCGAACTCCGTCAGAGCGGCGGCGAAGTGGTGGGCGATCTGCTTATCCGCTATGCGCCCGCGCAGGGCGGCGTGCTCGAAGGCGCGCAAACCGCGGCCCTGATTGACGAAATTCCGGTGCTGGCCGTGCTCGGCGCCGCCAGCCGCGACGGCCTCACCGTCCGCAATGCCGCCGAGTTGCGCGTGAAAGAAACCGACCGCATCGCCACCATCGCCGACAACTGCAGCCGCATGGGCGTCGAGATCGATGTCGAGCCGGACGGCTTCCGCGTGCCCGGCCGGCAGAGTTTCCGCGCCGCGCGTCTCGATTCGTTCGGCGATCACCGCATCGCGATGGCGTTCTCCGTTGCCGCGCTTGCCGCCGGCGGCCCATGCACGATCGACCGCGCCGAAGCGGCGTCGGTGTCCTTCCCCGAGTTTTACGAAACGTTGCGGAGGATCGTGGAGTAGCGCATGAACGACGCCGATCCCACGCTCGAAGGCCTCGTTCACGATCTCAATAACGTTTTTCAGACCATCTCCGAATCGGCCGACGTGCTCGCATCCGATCCCGTATGGGAGCGCGTATCCGCGACGCTTCGGCGCAGCGTCGAACGCGGCCGCCGCATCGCGCAGAGTATCGTCGATACGAACCGCACCGGCGCGCCGCTCGAACTCGTTGCGCGCGACGCGGCGGAATTTGCTTCCGACTATCTCGAATCGCTGCACGCTCCGCCGCTGCGGATTCACGTCGAAGCCGATCCCGAGGTACGCGTGAACGGCGCGCCCGGACAGTGGGAGCGCGTGCTCGCGAATCTATTCCTCAATGCCGCGGAAGCGGGCGCGCGCAGCGTAGTGGTAGCGGCGCACGACGGCGAGATCCTCATCCGCGACGACGGCCCCGGCATCCCTCCCGAATTGCTGGGCCGTTTGTTCCAGCCGCACGTCTCCACCAAGTCGATCCTCTCCGGTCTGGGTCTGTACGTGGTGCGCTCGCTGGTAGAGCAGAACGGCGGCGAAGTGACGGCACGCAATGCCCCCGGCGGCGGCGCGGAGTTCCGCATCGTCATGCAAGTGCCACAAGCGCGGTAGAATTTCCGTTCCATGTGGCAGCAGACCTACACGCCCGTTGCAGGAAGCCTTGCGTACTCGGCACTCCTCGCCGCGCTTCCAGTATTTGCGCTGTTGTACACGCTGGCGGCGCATCGCGTGCCGGCGTGGAAGGCGTCGCTGATCGGGTTGGGGGCGGCGGTCGTGGTCGCACTCGCGGTTTATCGGATGCCGCTCGGGTTGACCTGTTCCGCCGTGCTGTACGGCGCGGCATTCGGTCTGTTCCCCATCGGTTGGATTATCTACTGGGCTATCGTTCTGTACCGCGTCACGGTGGAGACCGGCAAGTTCGAGATCATCAAGGATTCGCTCGGCGCGCTTACCAGTGACAAGCGTATGCAGGCGCTGCTGATCGCGTTCGCGTTCGGCGCGTTCATCGAAGGCGCGGCGGGATTTGGCACGCCCGTGGCCGTAGCCGCCGCGATGCTGACGGGGCTAGGCTTCTCGCCATTTTATGCATCGGGCATCTGCCTGCTGGCGAACACCGCGCCCGTCGCGTTCGGCGCCATCGGCATTCCGCTCGTCACGCTGGCCGGCATCACCGGATTACCGTTGACGTCGCTAAGCGCCAACGTCGGCCGCATTTGTGCGCCCATTTCGCTGTTTATTCCGGCGTATCTGATTCTGGTTATGGGCGGCCGCCGGGCGCTGCGCGGGGTGATTCCCGGCGCGGCGGTCTGCGGCATCACGTTCGCGGGAATGCAGTTCACCGTGTCGAACTATTTCAGCGTGTACGTCACCGATATCGTCAGTTCGCTCGCAGCGCTGGTGGGATTGGTCGTGCTGCTGCGATTCTGGCGCCCGGCGGATTCCTTCGAGCTTGCGGAAACAAGCGCCGCAGCGAGCGCGACGGGCGGCACGATCGAGCTTCGCGGCGAATTCGCACCGGTGCGCCGGCCGGCGTTGGAGATATTGCACGCCTGGTCGCCGTATTTGTTGTTGGTGGTATTCGTGTCGCTGTGGGGCCTGGACAGCGTCAAAGGCATTCTCAACCACGCGACATGGAACGTCGCCTGGCCGGGCTTGCACAACCATATCCTGCGGTTACCGCCCGCGGCGGCCAAAGCGGGACCCTATGCCGCATCCTACACAGTGAACGCATTATCGGCGGCCGGCACCGCGTGCATGTTTGCCGCGATCGGTTCGGCCATTCTGCTGCGCATGCGCGTCCGCGCGTTCCTCGTCCTGATCGCCGCCACCGCGCGGCAGCTTGCGTTTCCAATGGTGACGCTGGCGGCCGTGCTTGCGCTCGCCATGCTCATGAACTACTGCGGCGCGACCGCCACCCTCGGCCTCGCGTTCGCCGCCACCGGCGCACTATTCCCGTTCTTCAGCCCGCTGCTGGGGTGGCTCGGCGTCTTCCTCACCGGAAGCGATACTTCCGCCAACGCGCTATTCGGCAGCTTGCAGGTGGTCACCGCCAACAGCCTGCACCTGAACCCGGTGTTGATGGCGGCGGCGAATTCAAGCGGCGGCGTCATGGGCAAGATGATCAGCCTGCAGTCGATCGCGGTCGCGGCCGCCGCGACTGGCCTACCCGCAGCGGACGAAAGCCGCCTATTCCGCTTTACGCTGCGCCATAGCATTCTTCTGGCGTGTATTGTGGGCGTCGTCGTCCTGCTGTACACGTACGTCGTGCCTGCCTGGGTGCGCTGATGTTCGTGTTCTACACCTGGTCAGATTCATTGCATCGCACGCGAAATTCCTGTGGGGCGGCCGGTCTCGCCGGCTGTCTCTGCGCCTGCGGCGCGCGCAAATTCATCGAAACAATGTACTACTACATCCTAATTTCTTCGCAGCATGCGCAAATTCCGTCGTGGGGCAGGCTGTCAGCCTGCGGCGGGTTGCCAACCCGCCTCGTCCGCCGCCGCACGATGCCCAGCGAATTTTCGACCCTGCTCTCGTCTGCAGCAATACGATCAGTCTTTAGGGAATAGCGCGTAAGCGCGGCCTCCCTCCTGACAGTCACTGCCGCGCGCGAATCTGGCAAACATGCGGCTGTTTGCGTGCGCCAACCCGCACCACCACCCCTCCGCCTCACCATACGTGATAGAAACCGTCCCGCTGCGCGATTTCGAGCCGCACGCCGAATAAATCGCACAGCCGCTGCGCCGTCAGCAGTTCCTTCTTTGCACCATCTGCGATCAACTCGCCTTCGCGCATGAAAATCACGCGCTCGATTTCCGGAATCACGTCTGCGATGTGATGCGTAACCAGCAGCAATCCTACACCGGCGCGCGCGAGCTTGCGCATTACTTCGCGCAGTTCGTATTGCGCCAGCAGGTCCAGGCTGTTGCTCGGCTCATCCAGCAGCAGCGTTTTCGGATCGTGTACCAGCGCGCGTGCGATCACCACTCGCCGCGCCTCGCCAGACGACATTTCTTCTACCGGCCGGCCGGCCTGGTGCGTGGCCTCTATTATCGCGCGCGCTCGCGCCGCCTTATCGCGCATCGCCGCCGTCACACGGTGGTGCGGCCAGATACCGATGCTGCTGAAGAATCCGGATAGCACGATGTCGCGCCCGGCAAATTCGCGCGTGCAGGCTGCAACGAGATCGTTCGTCACAATGCCCAGCAGCGTGCGCAGGCTCGCGACATCCCAGCGTTCCTCGCCCAAAATTTTGATATGCGAGCCGTCGCGCAGCAGCGGATAGCACTCGCGCGTGATCGCTTTGATAAACGTCGATTTGCCGCAGCCGTTCGGGCCGAGAATCGCGACGTGCTCGCCCGCGCCGATGCTTAGCGTCGCCTCACGCAGCGCGAGCTTGTCGCCGCGCATCACCGAAACGCGATGGAACTCGATCAGCGGCGGCGTGCTCAACTGCGAGCCGCCGTCGCCCGCTGCGCCAGCGCTTGGCGCAACGCCGCGAGACTGGTATGCAGGCTCGTGAACACCGGTACGCGCACACGTGCAGCGCACTCGTCATACGCGCGCGCCATCGAAACCTGTGCGAGCACGATGGCGTCGGCTCCCGCGTTCGCCAGCCGCTCGGCCGCGTCCGCCACAATGCGGTCGTGCGTGGCGCCGTCACCCGCAAACAGCGCCGTATAGGCTTCGGGTGCGACTTTCGTGATGAGTTGCACGCCCGTCGCGCTTTCACTTAATAGCGCGCTGGTCGGGTCGATCGTCGGCGCGAACGTCGCGACCACGCCGATGCGTGCCCCCGCCTCCACCGCCCGCCGCGCCATCGCGTCATCGATTTTGAGCAGTGGCATGGCCGTGTGTGGCTGCAACTCCCGCACCATGGCCCGCGAAATAGACGAGCACGTAATCAGCGCCAGCGCCGGCCGATACGTCCGCTCAACCGACGTCAGCATGTCGCGCACTCGCACGGTCACGTCGGCCGCGCGCCCGTCGGCAAGCAGCCGCAGCAGCCCGTCGTCGAGCACATTCGTGATCTCCAGCTCCGGCGCCTGCTCCGCGTAAAATCGGTTCACCGGCGTCAGCGCCGCCGCAGCCGTATGAATGAATGCAACAGGGGTTTTCAAACCGTAATGATAATGCGATCTCTCGACCGGCCGCCGTCAATCCGTAAAGTTAGCCAGAACCGGTTCGTCAAACGATGTAATCTCGATAACCACCCATCCCGCCGGCGGCACCGTCACGCATATCTGGTCGACGGGCCAGCTGCGTAGCTGCACCTGAACCTGGCGCGCGCTCCTATTCCGGACGACGTATGCCCTTGTGGCCGGGTCCCATTGAATATCCACGTGCCTACACGCATCGCCCTCACAGCGCATCCAGGGTCTCCACCCGGGAAAGCGCAAAAAATTTAAAAAGCGGCCATAATAATCAGAAACATGGAACAGCCGAAACCGGGTGAGATCACATTGCTTCTGAAGCGCTTGTCGGCCGGCGACCGGGATGCGGAATCCAACCTGATGGAGCTTATCTACGATCACATGCATCGCATGGCGCGTCTCCGGCTACAGGTCGAACGTCCCGACATCACCCTGCGCCCCAGCGACATTGTGAGCGAGCTTTACCTGCGCCTGATTCGCGACACCTCGATCGAGTGGCGGAATGGAGCGCATCTTTTCGCGTTGATGGCGCGGACCATACGGAATATCCTGGTCGACCACGCCCGGCGATATGCCGGAGGAAAGCGGCCGCCGCCCGCGAGCCGTGTATCGCTCGAAGACGTCTTTGTCTACACCGAAGACAGGTCAGCTTTTCTCCTGGAACTCAACGACGTTCTGAACCGGTTAGCACAAGAGGACCCCAGAGCCGCGCACATCGTCGAAATGCGGCTCTTCGGCGGTCTTTCCGAGCAGGAGATTGCCGCCGCACTGGACCTCGCAGAGCGGACCGTGCGGCGCGACTGGCAATTCGCCCGGTCGTGGCTGCAGGCGCAATTAAATCGTGACCTGCACGCGAGCGAAGCGGGAGCGTAAGCATTGACCGAGCGGTGGCAGCGGCAGAAGGAAATTTTCCAGCATGCCACCACTCTGCCCGCTGAAGAAGCGCTCGCGAAGCTTCCTGAACTGTGCGGCGGCAACTCGCAAATGGCGCGGGAGTTGGAGCCTACCGTTCGCGAGTACTTCCGGGATCAAGAGAATACGAGACCCGCGCCGGAGCCTCCTCCCGCTGTAAACGATCGCTTCCGCATCATCTCGAAGCTTGGCTCTGGGTCTTTCGGCGACGTATACCATGCCTACGACGAGATCCGGGGCGCCGAGATCGCGCTGAAGCTGTTGCGCAACGCCGATCCCGATGCGCTGTTGCACTTCAAAAGCGAGCGCCGCAATCTGAAGGACCTTCGGCATCCCAATCTGGTCGAGCTATACGAACTCATTCTCGACGGCACGCAGTGGATGCTCACGATGGAGCTCGTCAGGGGCATGCCGTACCTCGATTACATACGGGCGGGCGGGTCACGCGAACAGAAGATCAGGCGCACCCTGCCGCAGTTAGCACGCGCGCTCGACGCTCTGCACGGCTATGGTTTGTTACATCGCGATCTCAAACCGTCGAACGTGCTGGTTACGACCGATGAACGTGTCGTCGTCCTCGATTTTGGCCTGGTGCGGCATCTGGACCGTACCGGCGGCCAGTCGTTTGTCGGCACTGCATACTATATGTCGCCGGAGCAGGCTGCCCGGCTGAATCTCACGGCGGCCTCGGATTGGTATGCGCTCGGCGTGATGCTTTACGAAGCGTTGACGGATCGCGTTCCGTTCTCGGGAACCGTCGTCGAGGTTTTGCAACGGAAACTGAGATACGATCCGGCGCCCCCATCGGAATTGCGCGACGGAGTCGCAGCGGACTTGAACGATTTGTGCATGAGTTTGCTGCAGCGTGAACCGCACGCGCGGGCGGCCGCGATTGCCCCCTGGTTCCAGATAGCCGCGCCTCCGCGTTCGGCTTCCGGTGTGTTCATCGGCCGCGAAACGGAACTCGCTCTGCTCAACCACGCTTTCTCGATTGCAATGCAGGGTGCGCCCGTTATTGCGCACCTGTGCGGGCGATCTGGCATCGGCAAAAGCGCTCTGCTCAGGGAATTTCTCACGCGCCTGCGATCGGAGGACAAGTCTGTTCTGGTGTTTGCCGGGCGTTGTTACGAGCGCGAGTCTGTCCCGTACAGCGGCGTCGACGATCTCGTCGACAAACTTACGGAGCATCTCCGCCAGCTCTCTGACAACGCCGAGCAATATCTGCCCCGGAACTTCCACTTGCTCAGGCGGATATTTGCGGTTCTGGGCAGTGTGAAGGCTGGGGACGGCCGCGGGCAGGTCCCTACCGACGACACGGAGCTACGCCTCCGCGCGTTTGCTGCTCTTCGCGAATTGATTGGCCGTATTGCCGAAAAACAGCCGGTTGTGCTCGTCATCGACGACCTGCAATGGGCCAGTGCCGACGGGTGCGCGTTGCTCGAAGAACTCATGTTCTCGCGCGATGCGCCTCCGGTACTGTTGGTGCTGTCCTATCGTTCCGAGGACGAAGCGGTTCATGCCGCGCTCACGCGTTTACGGCAACCGCGAAGCGATACGGGCGCCCACGTCGCCACCATCGAGCTGCAGGAGTTGCCGCTCGCGGCAGCACGGGAACTGGCACATGCGCTGAGCGGGGGAACGCGGCAAGTCGATCCCGGGCCGCTGGACGCCCTCATCGAACAATCGTGTGGAGATCCTTTCCTGATCGATCTCATCGTCGAAGGCTTGCACAGCGATCGCGAGGGTCTGTTCCGCCGGGGCCTTGATGACATACTGCAATCGCGCATTGCGGATCTCCGCCCCGGCGAGCGTCGGCTGCTCGAGTTGGTCGCGGTCGCGGGACGGCCGGCGCACATCCCCGCTTTCAGCGGCCATAGCGCCGCCGTTCGCGACCATCTCCTCAAACGGAAGTTCCTCCGATCGCGAACTGCCTCGGGGCGCGAGGAGATCGACGTTTATCACGATCGCATTCGCCAGGTCGTACTCACCTCGATGGACGGCGACACTATCCGGGAGCGGCATGCCGAACTGGCACGATATCTTGAAGCGGAGCCGCAGACGGACGCCGAAGGTTTGGCGATCCATCTCCATGGCGCCGGAGACTTCGAGAAAGCACGCCCTTACGCAATCGAGGCGGCCGCGCGCGCCGCCCATGCGCTCGCCTTCCATATTGCCGCTGACTATTACCGCCTTGCGCTGCAATGCAATCCTGCCGGACCACAGAAACGGGAAATATCGCGATTGCTCGGCGACACCCTCTCTAAGGCGAGGCGAGGCGCCGACGCCGCGGACGCGTACCTAATCGCCTCAGACGGAGCCGAGGAAAGAGACGGATTGCTACTGCGCTGCGAAGCCGCCGGACAGCTTCTCAAAAGCGGCCACATTGAGCGCGGTGAGGAGTTGCTGAACCGCGTCATTGCGGACGCGCGGATCTGGACTCCGCAAAGCACTGCGTTACGTGTCTTGTGGCTGCTCTGTCTCAAGCTGCGCTTACGTTTTCGTGGCCTGACCTTCCGGGAACGCAACCCCGGTGAGATCGCGCCGGAAGACTCCTTCCGCCTGAGCCTTTATTGGACCGCCGCAAACGGATTGAGCGTCGTGCACCCGGTGAAGGGCGCCGAATTTACCACCCGCTTTCTCCTTACGGCTCTCGCCGCCGGCGACCCTTATCGTGTCGCGCTCGGTCTCGCGGCAGAAGCGGCCCATACCGCCGCCGCGCCCGTGTTTATCCGCCACATGGATCCTGCTGAATTGCTCGATCGCGCATCGCAGATAGCGGGTCGGATCGACAGCGCGCATGCGCGGGCAATGACGAAGGTAATGCGTGCCACGGTGGCTTACTTGGAAGGAAGGTGGCGCGAGATTAGTCCACTCGCTGAAGAAGCAGCGGAAATGCTGCGTTCCACCTGCAACGCCGTGAATTGGGAACTGGGAACGGCAAATACGATGTCATTCATCGGCCGCAGTGCGACCGGTCAGTTCGAAGAGAGCCGCCTCCGATTGCCCGC
>JAICMB010000284.1 GCA_025929455.1 Bryobacteraceae bacterium
AAATCCCACGCTGACGATTCTGGCGCTCGCATGGCGCGCCACCGATTATATGGCGTCAGAGATGCGCGCGGGCCGTATTTAAAGGCGATTATGCTCAGGCGTTGACCGGAGGCGCCACACCTTAGCGCTCCCTAAGTATTTTGCTGGGTACTAGATCAGGCGTTCCGGGAGATTGACCTAGTACTGGTACCCGGGTACAATTTTCTACACTGGTCCGATAACACAAGTGAGCGTAGCCGTCGCGGCTCGCAACACGCATTTGCGCTCACGTTGGAACGGACGAGCTTAGGGGTGCGCTGCTTTGCACATTGGTTCCGATGAGCGGGAATGCATTTTAAGGAATCTGGATATGATCCGCATTCTCATTGCCGATGATCACCCGATCGTTCGCTTGGGGTTGAAGACCCTCTTCGCGAAGGAACAGGATTTCGAGATAGTTGGGGAAGCCGGCGACGGCCAAGACGCGTTGCGGCAGATTCAGGAGCTCGATCCTGACATTATGCTTTCGGAGTTGCGCCTGCCGGCGGTCGACGGACTGGGCATGCTGCAAGCCCTGCAGACGATGAACGCGCGAGCGCGTGTCATTGTCCTGACGTCGTCCGACGACAAGAACGAGTTCGTGCAGGCGATGAAACTCGGCTGTTGCGGCATCGTTCTCAAGCAGACCGCACCGGAGCTGATCATCAAGAGCATCCGCAAAGTTTCCGGCGGGGAGATTTGGCTGGACACGCACACCACCGCGGCGGTGATGCGTCAATTCGCCTCGGCCCCGGAATCGATCTCGTCCGTCAACGGCAAAATGCGCGAGCGCTCGCCGCTCAGCGGCCGCGAGCGCGAGATCGTGCAGCTTGTGGCTCAGGGATATAAGAACAAAGAGATGGCCGAGAAGATGTTTATCAGTGAGCAGACGGTCAAGAACCACCTACACAACATCTTTGACAAGCTCGGCGTGTCCGACCGTCTGGAGCTGGCGCTGTTCGCCATTCACAAGGGGCTGCACGTCGGCGCGCCCGAACGCTGATCCGGCTGGGACGTGTCGGCGGCGGCCCCATCACGCCATGAGTACAGCAGGCCGCGTAGCGATTTCCGGGAAGGCTTTGAGCAAAGCCGTATCGAACGTTGCGAGCGGTAGGTCTTGCCGGTCCGCAAGTTCGACGAAAAGCGTGTCATAAACGGCAATACCCGATCGCTGAGCTCGCACTAACGCTCCCTGCCAGAGCATTCGGTTCGGAACGGAATGAATGCCCAGGCCGTCAGCCAAACTCAATCGGTTGATTGCTTCCTCTATTGTCAGGAGCTTGTGGCGCGTTGCCATCCAGAGCACGTTCGCGAGTTCCGCTTCCCAAAGGGCCGGCGCCTGCGCCTCGACGAGCCACGCCAGGAACGTTCGGGCCTCGTCCACATATTGCTCGGTGCCGAGAAGCACATAGGCAAGCACGTTCGTATCAACGACGGCTTTCAAGAGCGACCCGCTGCGATCCAGTCGTCCACTTCGTCCGCGGTCGGCCGCCGCGTTTGACGGCCCCACGCCGCCCCGATCTGATCAAGTACCGAACGTCGCTCCGAGACATAAACCTCCAGCAACTCCCGAACCTCTTGCTCCATAGATCGACGACGCCGGCGGGCGAGCGCCTTGAGTGTCCGGACAACGGCCGGCGGGACGTTTCGAATCGTGAGCGTAGCCATCGTCTGCTCGATGCTAGCACAATGCTAGCACCACACTGCGCAGCGCATCCTCGAGCGAACCCTTGAAGATCAGAGTTTTTAGTTCGAAACCGCGCATCCATCATGCGGAATAGCTATTTCCGGCTCGACGTGTTGGCAGGTAAGCTCCGGATTGCGCCAACATTCCCGGGATCCGCGCAAAGCGAGTGATCCCGTCAGCACGAATCGGCACGAGCTGTACCGGGACAGGGACAGATCACCCCGGCGAAAGATCGAACCGTACCCGTGAGCCCGGCGCTGCCCTTGCCTGGCACTACCGCCGCAGCCGCCGGCTTCGAGCTCTTGTTGTACACCGAATTGCGTGAAGGGTTGAAAGCTCTGGGCGCCGATGGATTCGTCACGGCGCTCACATCCGGCGGTATTGATGCGTGCTGGAAGCCACCTTCCCAGGTTACCGGGACTACTTCGATTTCGTATTCATCAACGAGCTGCTGTTCAGCGATGCCTGCGTAATCTGCGGTGTTCGCGTCACCTACGAATTCGAGGGCAAGACCGATGCCCGCTCGCTGGTCTGCATCGTTCCGGCGCCGGCCGTATCCTGCTTTTCACACCTTCAATTTCCGCAAATACGGCACGCTCTGCCGCATCAGATCCAGGTCCATCTCCACGAAGTAGTTCTTGATCCCGCCCGTCTTCGCCGCCGTGAAGATCTTTTTCCAATCGAGCGTGGCCTGTCCTACCGCCACGATCTTCTTGTCGGGCGCCGACCAGCCCTGCACGTGCATCGAAATGAACCGTCCGGGATACTTCGTGAAGTACTCCGCCGCGTCAAATCCGTGGCTGATCGTAGAAATCTGGAATTGGAACTTCACCAGCTTCGGATCGAGCAGCCGGAGCAAGATGTCATACGTCCGCTCGCCATCCACCGACGTCATCTCGAAACCTTCATTGTGCAGGCCCTGCTGAATGCCCGCCTGCGCCGACTGCTCCGCCAACTTGTTGTATTCGTCGGCGGCGCGCTTCACGTCATCCATGGTCGGATTACGCGGTCCGCCGAGGCTCGGCACCATCATTTGGGTAAGCCCGACGTCCTTTGCCCACGCGATCCTGCCCGGCATGTCCTTGCGTAGTTCCTGAATGCTGAAGTGCGAGCTGTGACACGACACCCCGGCGTCCGACAGAACCTTTCGCAGCTCGGCGCCGCTGTATTTGCCGACGTCGCCGAATCCCGCGCGCTCGTAACCGACCGGCGAACACAGCTCGACGGTCTTAAATCCGGCGCCCGCCAGTGTTTTAATGGTGCCGGGAAAATCCTTTGCGATCAGGGCCCGCACCGGATATGTCTGGCAGCCGATCGGCAATCCGAGCGGGTTCGCGAACACGTCCTGCATGCCCGGCGATAACACGCCCGCCGCCGCGGCGCTCTTCAACACGTCTCTTCTGGATAGTCCCGCCATTGTCGCCTCCTTCGCGTCACGCTCGCTAAACCACAATCATACCTGCTGCCGCTTCGAAACAGCCGTGCGCCCGCGGAATCTACGTTGCAGACACATGGGATTTCAACAGTATCATGAACCCGCGGACGAGCTACCGCAGAAGACGCGCACCTTCGCGCGTATGATCGCTTCGATGATTGAAGAAGCCGAGGCAATCGACTGGTACGCGCAGCGCCTGGCCGTCGAAAAAGATAAAAGCGCGCGCGCCATCATGCGCAATGCCCAGAAGGAGGAGTTCAAACACTTCGGCATGGATCTGGAATTTCTGCTCCGGCAGAACCCCACCTGGCGCACCGTGCTGAAAGACATCCTGTTCAAGGACGGCGACATCGTCGAGCACGGCGAAGAAGCCGAAGATGACGTCGACTAAGCCGCACAGCGCCGCTGGGCGCGGGCACGGGAACGTAGAGTACGGGTGCGGCGTAGCTGGTACGCCGTTTCTGAGCCGCGCTCGTCAGGGAGTGGAACTTCCTTATTTTCGACTCCTACGCCGCACACCTTCGCGGTGAGCAATCGGGTTCCGTGATCGTCACCGCAATCGGTTTGGGGCCGCGTGCTAGCAACGGCCGTACGAGCGTGCTGGAAACGCTTCAGAAAGGTCTGCTTACACCGTCGTTGAAGCGTGCACGTCATCGTGGGAGCAGGAGTTCCACCCGAGCGGGTGATGAACGATTTCAAGGCGTTCGGGAACCGATCCGGTATGTGGTGGGCGGGCAAGGCGATCGCTCGGCGGTTTTCCGTGGGGACGTGCTACAAGGCAGACCAACCGCTCGCTCACTCTCGCGGCTCCGTTACACGTTATGTTGCAGCCCGATCTGCCGCGCGGCCACTTCATGTGGCGCACTCCGTAGACTGCCTCTGCGGCATAGTACGCGCGCGGATCAGGTATCATAGCTCTATCATCCGGCCATACGCGGAAGAGAAAGGGCCCGAGCCCAGAGGAAAAAATACAGATATGGAAAAGCTGGCTCAAAACATACAGGAAGCTTTTCTAAACAATGCGCGGAAAGAAAAAGTCTTTCTGACGATTTACTTGATGAGCGGAGTGAAGCTCTCCGGCCGTATCAAGAGCTTCGACAAGTATTCCGTGGTGCTTGAAACCAACAACCAGGAACAGTTGATTTTTAAACACGCTATCTCGACCGTCGTCGTGTCGCGGCCATTCCACGGACCGCCGCAAGGTGCGCCGGCCGGACATGTCACTTCGAACGTGCCGGGGACGCCGGCCCCGGCGGAGGCCATCTCCGAGTAGAACCTCCGCTTGGCAGAGAACGCGCAGGAGCGGGCGATACTGGTCGGCCTCGAGCTGAAGGAGCGCCCGCGCGAGTCCGCCTCCGGTGTGCCGCCTTTCACGGCAGAGGAGTCGTTCGCCGAACTGCGCACGCTTGCCGAAAGCGCGGGCGCGGTGGTCGAGGCCACGCTGCTGCAGACGCGCGCGCAGCCGTCCGCCGCCACGCTGATCGGCTCCGGTAAACTCGCCGAACTCAAAGACACCGTTGCCGCCGCGCAGGCCGGCACCGTGCTGTTCGATCACGAACTCACACCCACGCAAACGCGCAATCTGGAGCGCGCGCTCGGCGTCAAGATTCTCGACCGCACGCAGTTGATCCTCGACATCTTCGCGAGCCGCGCACGCACGCGCGAAGGCCAGTTGCAGGTCGAACTCGCGCAGCTTAGCTATCTGCTGCCTCGCCTGACCGGACGAGGGGCGGAGATGTCGCGGCTCGGCGGCGGCATCGGCACACGCGGCCCCGGCGAAACGCGGCTCGAAACCGACCGCCGCCGCATCGCCCGGCGCATTCAGAAACTGAATCGCGATCTGGAGCAGGTGCGCGCGGGACGTGGTACCCAGCGCCGGCAACGGCAGGCGGTTCCGCTGGCGACCGTCGCGCTGGTGGGCTACACCAACGCCGGAAAGAGCACGCTGTTCAACCGGCTAACCGGCGCGGGCGTGGTGGCGGACGCGCGCATGTTCGCGACGCTCGATCCGACCGTTCGCCACATCGTGCTGCCGTCGCGGCGCAAGGTGCTGTTGAGCGACACGGTGGGTTTTATCAGGAACCTGCCCGAG
>JAICMB010000071.1 GCA_025929455.1 Bryobacteraceae bacterium
AGCGGCGTATTGGAGATAGCGATGTTCGTCTTCGCTGTCGGCTTGTGGTTGCGCTTTGTGCATCGAGATGTCCTGGATGACGGAGATGACGGTGTCGCGGTCGCGCGCGAAGCGCAGCATGCGCTCGAATCTTTGCCAGTAGAAGACGTCGAAGCGCGTGTAATCGATCCCGGGTTGCTCGAAGCTTTGCGGCGCGCGAGCGACCCAGGGGCGCAGCATCAGCGTGAAGTTGGCGGCGGCCATGACGGGCTCGCCGACGGTGTTGTCGATCGCGCCGGCGAGCAGAACGCGGATGCGGTTGATGCCGAGCGCGTGTAGGCGTTCGATACTCGCATCGATGACGCGCTCGTCACGCCAGCCCATTAACCAGAACGCCGTCGCGCCGTTGAAGAAATAATGTTGGCCCGTGCCTTCCCAGATGAAATGCCAGGGGTATTTCGGATCGACGCGGATGGGGCCGCGGCGGTGTGCATCGCGAGCAGTGAACGTGCCGCTATACGATTTTTCAAAGCCGGGCTGCCGGTAGGCGATGGAATATTCATACGCGCCCGGCGACGACGGCATGAAGCGGATGCCGAAGGCGCTTCCGTCGGGGGCATCGCAGAAACCTGTGACGTTGGTCCGCGCGCTGCTGCCGGATTTGGCGAACCATCCGGTCAGTGTCGCGGCGGTGAATGGATTGGCGGGACCGGGCGGTTCTACGTGTGCGGCGATCTCTACGAAATCGTACGCGTCGACCGCCGAGCGTGCAGGCGCGAAAGTCACGCCGGTTGCGGACACGCAGAATGGGGCAAAGAGCAACGTTACGCAGGTACGTGCGAATGGCCGGATCATTTTATATATAGGTAGCACCGGGACGGCGCGCGGGCTGAATGCGTTGGGCGCTTTGTTAGAATAGATCTACGCGTTTACACGCGATCCCGCGCAAACGGCCAGGTAGCTCAGTCGGTAGAGCGCAGCCCTGAAAAGGCTGGCGTCGGCGGTTCGATTCCGTCCCTGGCCACCATTTTTTCAACAACTTAGACTGGCATCGGCGCGCCTAAGCATGCGTCGGCGGGTGCCGTTAACGATCAGTAGTCGTATTATTAGGCCCTCCAGATCCAAGAGATTCGATATGGACGCCACCGGGTCGCGCAAGGGTCGGAGGTCGTGTTCGACAACCTTCCAGATCTGTTCGGCGTCGATCTCAAAGTGACGGACGAGAATATGGCGCATGCCGGCTGCTTTCGACCATACCGCGTCCGGGTGCAATCGCCTGAACTCCTTCGATAAAACAACGCGCGGCCTCCCCCATGATCTGAAGGTGGTGGAGGACCCAGACCTGAAGCACCTCGTCGCGATCTGACCGTTCTGTCCTGGGTAGTCCAGAATTCGATCAACGGCCGTGAGAATATCGGACGGTCGTTCGCTGTCGTCTCTCATAGCGGAACGGCGTCGGTCAACGCGCGCTTGCGGATTTTCGGTCGCAGCATGCTTCCGGTGGCGACGCGGGCGCGTAGCAGGCTTTCTAGTTCAATCAGCAACCCGCCAAAATCCATCAGAGTGCGATCTGGATCAAGATTTACAAGCAAGTCAAGATCGCTATTTGGGTAGACATCTCCACGCGCAGTTGATCCGAAAACTTCCGCTTCATGAATAAGGACAATGATTTTGCGATAAGCGGCCGCGACGGATCTCAGCAGCACCAATCCCGATTCGCGCGCGGCGCATGAGACATAGTGGCGCAGGATGCAAGCAACTGCGCGACAGACTGTCACATTATTCAGCAACAGTTATTTAGTTTCAATGCCTTACGAACGGAGTGCCATGTGCAACGTCTCTAAGCGAAAAGCCATGAACAAGTTCGCATACCAGACGCTCTTCCATCGGATCGCGGTCGCCTTTGTCGCCTGCGCGTTCACCGGTACTCTTTTCGCCGCCAACGGCCACAGGCATGCGCCCGAGCTTGAAAATACCGATCCACAGCAGATCGTAGACGTTATCGTTGAATTCAAAACACCTGTTTCTGCGCATCATCATTCGAAAGTGCAAAAGCGCGGAGGCCGGCTCAGAAGCGAGCTCGGCGTAGTTCGTGGCGCCGCGTATCGTCTACCTGCCGCAGAAATTGAACAACTGGCGGCCGATCCGGACGTCGCCTATATCGCGCCGGATCGCGTCGTTCACGGACAAATCGACACCGCCGAAATCGATATCAACGGAACGCTCGCAAACTCGTATGGCTACAACGGAGTCGGCATAGGGGTTGCTGTTATCGACAGCGGTGTTGGCGCGCATCCAGACCTTGCCAACAGGATCGTTTACCAAGAGGACTTTACCGGAACTACAACCGACGACCTTTATGGCCATGGCACCCATGTAGCCGGCATCATTGCCGGCAGCGGCGCCGAATCGAAGGGCCCTGATTTTACGCGCAATTTCAAGGGGATTGCCTGGAGTGCCAACATCATCAGCCTGAAAGTTCTCGATCAAAACGGCAACGGGACCGACAGTAACGTGATCGCGGCCATCCAAAAGGCCATTGCCCTCAAGAGCCAATACAACATCCGCGTCATGAATCTTTCACTCGGGCGGGGAGTTTATGAGAGCTATAGACTTGATCCGCTCTGCCAGGCAGTGGAACAGGCCTGGAAGGCAGGTATTGTGGTGGTGGTTTCTGCCGGCAACAACGGCCGCGACAATTCGATGCACACAATGGGTTATGCCACGGTCACAGCGCCCGGCAATGATCCGTATGTAATCACCGTTGGTGCTATCAAGACCGAAGACAGCGTGGTGCGTGCGCACAGTCAAATGGCCAGCTACAGTTCCAAAGGCCCCACGCTCGATTCGTTTATCGTGAAGCCCGATCTCGTCGCGCCGGGCAATCACATCATCTCCTTGCGGGCGCCGCACGCAGCGCTCCCAAAAAGCTTTCCCCAGATAAATGTCCCGACCGCAGCGTACAACCAGCAGGGCACAACGATGCCTTCAAAGTATTACATGCAGCTCAGCGGTACGAGCATGGCCGCTCCCATGGTCAGCGCTGCCGCTGCATTGCTGTTGCAAAAGCAACCCTCCCTTACACCTGATCAGGTCAAAGCGCGATTGATGAAGACGGCTTACAAAGGGTTTCCGGCGGCAACCACCGTGACAGATCCGGTGAGCGGCATCAGCTACAGCACGCAATACGACATTTTCACGGTGGGCGCTGGTTATGTCGATATCGCCGCCGCGTTAAACAGCAACGATGTCGCAACCGGCACCGCCCTATCGCCAGCGGTGGGCCTCGATTTGACAACACACAATGTGGTACTGCTCACGTCCCAGCCGGGCCCGAACGTGCTCTATAGCTCGAACGTTGTGTGGGGCACGAACGTCGTCTGGGGCACGAACGTCGTATGGGGAGACAACGTCGTGTGGGGCACTACCGTGCTTCTGAGCGGCACTAATGTTGTGTGGGGCACCGCTAGTCTCACCAGTCTCAATGTCGTATGGGGTACTAATGTTGTGTGGGGCTGCGCTTCCGCCGAGGTGACGACGCTCGTCGGTGGTGAAAAGTAGACTGACTGTCCGAGTCATCCGTCGGGTAGGCGTTCACGCCTGCAGCGGGTCTCTAGACCAGGTCTCTAGACCCGCTCTTCCGGACCATATGGACCGGTTCCGAAATGACTGCGACAGCGATACTAGTCAGTGACTCGGAATCACAGCGCAATGCTACCAAGCCGCGACCGTAAAAGAGCGTCGTTTCGGAAACAATTCAAAGTCCAGTACTCTAGTCTGCCTTGCTCGGGTCCACTGCGGCACATCCAGAGCCGCCTTTTCGAACTACTTGAAACGAGCATCAACGGCAATTGTCTCACCGCTGTCGTAAACTGCCGTCGTGCAACTCCGGTGCATGCCACGGCGGAGTGGCGGCACTTTACGGATCAGCAAGCGCGGACAAAGCAGCGCGAATAGGGTCAACCGTACGGCGGAATCGCGCGCTTTTGCGTCACCGTAGTCGAACGCGAATCGTGCCGCGCCCTGAAACACCCTCGGCGGCAGCGGCGAGCGGTGGTCGCACGGGTGACGTGACGTATTCGCTGCTACCTGCTCGCACCTGAGAGGACATCCGCAATGGTACGGGCGAGTTCTCGCCCAAATCGCATTCGATCCGGGATTTCCGGAAGGTGCCCCAACTTGGGATTAAGCGAGATCCTCTGTTCCATCAAAAACGCCGGCACTCCCAGTTTGTTCAGCGCCTGAACGACGTCTGCCCGGCCCTTCTGCTGAGTCGGTACGACAGGCGCGAACGGGCGCGATGGGGCGAAGGTTGTGTGCTGGTTCAGCGCCTTGAACAGGTCATTAGCGAGCCCACCCGGCATTCCTTCCAGGTACTCGGCAGTTTCCGTATTGTGGAGTGTTAAGAAGAGATCGATCGAATTGCCGGCACTCAGCCATTGTTTGATCGCAGTACGTTGGACTACGATTTCGGGCATTAAGCGAGGTTCGCTCACATCCCAATTGCGGTTCAGGTCGTAGCCGTTCCGGTTGAAGCGGACGCCGCCATGCGATACTCCGTCGGGATCGGCCATCGGCAGGATTTTCCACGTTACCCGCGACCGCAGTTTCGGGTCGGCAAGCAGCGCGCGTACCGCACCTTCACCGGTCCACGAACTGCCCGACTCCCACGCGTGCTGGCGAAACATTAGCCAGACACAGTAGTTCGGTGTCGCACTGCCGATAGTCCATAGCAGCAGGTCGCGACCTTCGACGCTTTTGCCGATGACCTGCTCGCGAGCGTCGGAATGATGCCGCACGATACTCCGAAGGTTCTCGAGGTCACTCGTGCTGTAGGGGGGAGTATGCGCCATCCAGAAGCGCTGCCGCTCGGGGTGTATCCGCAACCGTAGCCGAGGCTCAACAGGATCGTAATCGAAGTCCCTGACGTGCTGCCAGTGCTTCGCGTCGTAACTGATCACAGGCGGTGTGTCTTTTGTGATCGCGCCTCGATTGGGCTTGTAATTGTATTCGCCTGGCAGTCCTACTATATCCAGCGTGAGTTCCTTGCGCGACGTGTCGTCCACGCGGAAGTAATACCAACTCGCCTGGCGATTGCGCCCGTCCTGATCCGTTTGGCCTTTAACGAAAAGCCGCAGATGCTCAGGACTGATCTTCTCGACGCGATCGAGACTCCCCCCGTCAAACTGCCAGGTCACGTCGGCCGCGCAGCAGCAACCCAGGGTTAGTGAGAGAACGGTCCAGAGTTGCAGTTTCAAACGTTGATTGTACGCCTCAACATCGGACAGCAGACAATCTTCCACGAGCGTGATCGCTCGGTGAAGTGTTTGCCGGCATCGACCAGGATGGATTGGGGAAATGTCGGGATGAGCTGCCTACACGTGCAGCACCCGCTTCACACATCTTCTACATGCCAATGCACGCGGCCGCGCGCAAGCGTCCTTCGTTGCGACCGGGCAGGACGACCGCGAGAGCTTGCCGCCGCGGGATACCGTCCAATTCAGATGTCCACGCCGGAGCCTCCGCCGGCGATCGACGCCAGTTCACCATCGACCCCGAACGGCGTCGCAATCACCCGGTGACCTCGTATTCCCCAAGCGATTCGGCGCGGAACTGCACGCCGGAGCCGGGTCGGTCGAGTGCCGTCGCGTTTCCATTCGCGATCTCGAGCGGCTGGTCGAGAAGCGGATCGAGCCTGTCGAAACACTCAATCGCCACGAGGTTGGGACACGTTGCGGCGAGATGCACATCATATTCGTTATAGAAATATGCGCGAGACGGCGCTGGAATGCCAGTGTCAGTTCGGCGATCGAGCGCCAGACCATAACGCCGCCGGCGCGCAGGAGATGGGCTGCATGGACGGCTCCTGCTTCCCGTCATCGGCGTGTCAAAACCCCACGCGCCGCTGCAAACAAACCCGCGTCTAAGTCGGTTCCGTCGGCTCTTTTAACGGTTCCTGCGGCACAGGTTTTTGCACTTCCAACTCCGGAGCCCCCACGCGCACGTCCACCCGATCTGCATAGTGCACCAGCGGATCGCCTGTGGGCGCCGGCAGTCCCGCCGCCTGCACCATCGTCTCTTCGAGATGCAGCACACGCGCGCGGGCAAGCGGCCAAGGCTGGTGCTCGATATCGGCGTGGCCGAGCTGCCCGCCGAAGGTCGTAAACAAACGGAAACGCGCGGTCACGAAAATTTCGAGGGTGGTCAGCGCTTCGAGATCCAGCCGCTCGCCTGCTTCAATATCGATGACCGATGTGGCGGGGCCGGCAGACAGCAGCCCGTTGCGGACGCTTTCATAGTGCACGGCCGCACCCTCGCCGCTCACGCGCATGCGCGCCCACTGGTACGGCAGGCGGTAACCTGTGCGCGCCCCGACGACAGCGGCCAAACGGTCGGCATCGAGCGAGAAGAACCATACTCCGCGGCGTCCCTCGCGATCGAATACGTAGGTACGCACGTTGGTCTCCGGGAATGACGATACCCACGGAATCGCACGCAGGAACGGCAGGCGCAGGTTGCAGATTTCGAACGGCACCAGCCCGACCCACGCGGCGTCCTCACAAGTATCTACGGTCAGACCATCCGGCAACAGCGCCTGCACGATATGCGCGTCGTAACGCCAGTGCAGAAACGTGACCCTGCGCCACGTCTGAAGCATAATCGGCTTCGTAACCGGGTGCGGCGGATAAAGCGATATGGCGTCCAAATAAATAGAGAGGGTAGCGCGCTCCCCGCTCAGTAGCGCATGGTGGCGGCCATTTGGCTTCCGTGCGGAACCTTGCTGCGCGGCACGACGAATACGTCGCCCGCGTGTGCGATCGTCTGCATGGCGGTGGCGTTGATCAAGTCCTCGTCGCCGGAGTGTTGCTCGGCGTGCGTGCGCACCTTGTGCGTCATCTCGTCGAAATTGCCCATGTGCTTCGCGTTCTGCGCGACGAACAGGTGCAGCACACGCCCGTCGAAAGCCGCTTTCACGATCTCCTTCAAGCTGACGGAAGTGCGTTCAGAACCGCCCAGCCGCTCATAGGCGGCGAGCGCCTCGTCGCGGTCTTTATGGCGGTACTGCTCGATGACTTCGAGCGCCCGTTTGTGCAGTTCGCCGCCCTTCAGACTATCCGGAGCGCCGCGCACAGCCTCGTCCACCAGCGCGGGGTAATTGCTGAGCTTACTATACATGGCGATCTCGTACTCGACGCCCGCAATCACCAACGGCAACGGATGCGCGCGCGTCAACTCGCAGATGCCGCGATCCACGTCGCGATAAAAAATGCGCAGCCACTCGTCGTTGTGCTCCCGGTCGGTATTGGTGGTGAACATCACGCCCTTCATGGATCCCGTAGAAGGGCCGCCGGTGGCCATGTTGTCCTGCGTGTGATCGGGCCGGTCGCTTTCGACCGCCTCCTCCTTGCTCTTGGGAATGAACTCCGGGAGCTCGATCTCCTCGGAAGTCGTATTCGTACAGCGCAGCAGCCGGATGTGTTTTTGCGCGAGCGCCAGTATGTAGAACGGCTGCGATTCGTGCATGATCTGCAGCAGCGGCAGTAAATAGAAATGGTCCGCTACCATGACGCCCGGCTCCAGTTCCTGCGGCACGCTGAAATGCCGGAACACGCCGCCCGAGCGCAGCACCACCACGCTTTTATTCTCGCCGGGCGTCGCGATCTCGTCGGCGATACCCTGCACTGGCTCCAGCAACTCCCGCCGCTGCTTTAGCGGAACGCCGCGCTTGTCGAGCACCTCACCCGCTTGCTGCAGGCATTTCTTCAGTTCCAGCGAGCCCTGGCGTGTATCCTCCGGATGTAACGGAACCACCATGGTGATGCACGGCCCCGGCGTGGCCGCCAACTCTTTCAGTTCCTCAATGGAAACGGGTCCGGACAGTGCGAGCTTTTCCTGTGGCACGATACGCCTCCCGTTAAAGGGACAGCGGCGGCAACATGGTTGTTTCCACCTTATCGAGCGCTGCTGCCGCGGGCGACGTTACGCGCGGGTGACCGCGCAATGCTACACCGTTATTTAGCAATGACGCGAAGAGACCTGCTCGCCGCCGCTCCGCTGCCCGCTCTGGCAGGCCAGGCGGCAGCTACAACGGAGTTGCCGCTGGTGCGGGCGCGCGCGCTCAAGGCCGGCGACACGGTCGGACTGATCACGCCTGCTACTTACGTTTCCGACCCAGACCAGCTCGCGGAAGCGGCGCGCACGGTGCGCTTTTTCGGGCTCAAAGCGAGGTGGGGTAAGAACGTCGGCAAACGCGCCGGTTATCTTGCCGGTACCGTTGCCGAGCGGGTCTCGGACCTGCACGACATGTTTCGCGACCGGGAGGTCGCCGGAGTATTCGCGATACGCGGCGGCTACGGCGCTATGCAACTGCTCGACGATATCGATTATGGTCTGGTCCGCTCCAATCCGAAGGTGTTCCTCGGTTACAGCGATATCACGGCATTGCACCTGGCGTTCAACCGCAAGGCGGGCCTGGTGACTTTCCACGGCCCGGTGGTCCTGTCGCAATTCAGCGCCTACACGCAGAGCTACTTCCGCAAAGCGCTGTTTGAAACCTCGCCCATGGGCGTCATCACGAATCCGCCGGAGGCGAACCCGCTGCGACCCGAGCACACCCTGCGCACGGTACGGGCAGGCCGCGCCCGCGGGCGTCTGATCGGCGGCAATCTGACACTGGTCTCGACCACCATGGGGACGCCGTACGAAATCGAAACCGCCGGACGCATCGTCTTTCTCGAAGACATTGGCGAAGAGCCCTACCGCATCGATCGCATGCTCACGCAGTTGCGCCTCGCCGGAAAGCTGCAACAGGCCGCCGGGATCGTCATCGGCGAATGTACCGATTGCAAGCCGAACGACTACAAGCCGTCATTTGAATCCACGTACTCGCTCGGCGAAGTTCTGGATCACCTGCTCGGAGACTTGCCCGTTCCGGTGCTCGCCGGCTTGACGTTCGGCCACACCGCGGACCAGGTCACGTTGCCTGAAGGCGTCATGTCCACACTTGATGCCGATAAAGGCGAACTGATTATCGAAGAAGCTGGAGTGATATGAAACGGCTCGCTATTCTGCTGCCGCTCGCTTTGATGTGCACGCAACTACACGCGCAATCCGATATGGAGGGCGATGTCCGCGTGATGAAGTTGTGGCCCAACGGCGCGCCCGGCGCGCTGGGCACAGGCGAGCGCGACATTCCCACGCTGACGTATTACCGGCCGGTGAGCCGCGGGGCGTCCGACACCGCGATCATCGTGTGCCCCGGGGGAGGCTACGGCGCGCTGGCTATGAATCACGAAGGCCGTCAGGTCGCCAATTGGCTGAACGCACTGGGCGTGTCGGCATTCGTTTTGAAATACCGCCTCGGCCCCCGCTATCATCACCCGATCGAACTCGGCGACGCGCAGCGCGCGATTCGCATGGTGCGAGCTAATGCGGCCGAATATCACGTTTCACCGCAGCGCATCGGCATCATGGGTTTTTCGGCGGGCGGCCATCTGGCTTCCACCGCAGGAACGCATTTCGACAACGGTAATGCGTCCGCGGCCGATGCGATCGATCGTGCGAGCAGCCGCCCTGACTTTCTGATTCTTGGATACCCGGTGATCTCGTTCACGACGCCGTATACACACCGCGGCTCGCTTGAGAATCTGCTGGGCAAGAATCCCGACCCGAAGCTGGTCGAGAGTCTCAGTAACGAACTGCAAGTAACGCCGCAAACTCCGCCCACGTTTCTGTTCCACACCAACGCGGATACCGGCGTGCCCGCGGAGAATAGCGTACTGTTTTATCTCGCGCTGCGCAAGGCGGGCGTACCGGCGGAACTGCACATCTTTGAGAAAGGTCCGCACGGTGTGGGCCTCGCGCTGTACGATCCCGCGCTAGCGGAATGGCCGCGGCTGCTCGCGGACTGGCTGCGTCTGAACGGTTGGATCAAATGAGCGTGGACGTTTGCGGCCTCGCTCCGCTGCTGGCCGTATTTGACATGCCGGCGTCGCTGCGCTTCTACCGCG
Organism: Bryobacteraceae bacterium; assembly: GCA_025929455.1. Next base: position 9,990 of record JAICMB010000071.1, read on the forward strand.
ACATGCTCGGATTTACGCTCGTGACGCGTTCCGGCGAGGATGACGATTGCGGTTGGGCCCTGCTGCGGCTGAACGGTGTCGAGATCATGCTCAACACCGCTTTCGATACTGGCGAGCGTCCTCCGGCGCCCGATCCCGCACGCACTGCGGCGCACGGCGACACATCCCTGTACTTCGGGTGCGCCGATCTCGACGGAGCGTATCGCCATTTGCGCGCGCACGGCTTCGATGTGAAGGAGCCGGCCATTGCGCCCTATGGGATGGGGCAGTTAAACGTCCGGGACCCGGACGGGTATCACCTGTGCTTCCAGTGGCCCGCTTCGGAAGAAAGGGTCAAGCAATGGCGCGAGTCGTACGGTTTCGATCCTACCGCGCCGCGCGCGTGAGCAGCCACGCGGTCTCAGTGCCGCCCGCTTTGGGCGTGAGAAACGCTACAAACTGCCGCGCATCGCGCGTCAGCCCCGGAAAC
>JAICMB010000598.1 GCA_025929455.1 Bryobacteraceae bacterium
CGAGACCCGCGCAAAGCAAAGTTTGCGTGTGAATCTCGCCCCACTGCTCGAAGAATACCTGGCACAAGGCTACGTAGGCGGTTTTGCCCAAGACATCCGCGGCTATCTGCAGGTGTTGCAAAGCCTGTGAGCCAAAACCGTGTGCGGGGTCGGAAGGCTGCAGGCATCAACCGCGTCAAGCAAACGAACGAAGTGTGCCTGGAGGTGGCCGACCACTCCGTAGTACGGCGGTCGGCAATCGACTTCTTCCAGCTACAGGGATCCGCCGATCCGAAACTGTTGCCCGCGCGTGCGGCAACACTGGCGGAACAATTCATTACGCAGAACCGTCCGCTGCTCGCGCTCATGGATGTCCAACTTGGAAAGGACTACGACGGCAGCGACGTGCATCTCCGGATTGAAGCCAACAGCGCTGTCGGCGCCATCCCACTAATCTCTCCAACATCCGCACGCCCCGATTACGGCCTGGTCGTTCAGCCGCGGTTTCCTTGGGCCGGAATCGGACCGATGCTTGCAGAAATGGGTTGGAAAATCAGCCCCACACCCCTGCGTTTGCCACTGCTTCGGCGTTCCGAGCGCAGAGTGCCCGTCTGGGTGCTGTCGTTCATGATTCTCGTCCGCCTTAAAGCGCTTCTCGATGCTTTGGAGCGAAGATTTGAACTCACGACTGAACGGCGGCAGGCTCCCCGAGGCAACGTGCGCTGGGTCGAGTACGCGACTAGAAGTATTCCAACGGCCGGGTTCCTATCGATCCCGTGCACGTTTCCGGATCTCCGCGATGATCGACTGCTAAAGGGCGCTGTCAAACATACGCTCGACCGACAGTTGCGCGCGCTCGAAACACAGCGGCACCACGGGGCTTTCGTGCAGAAGCTGATCGAACTGGGCCAGCAGCTCTGGCTTCGCGTGCAGGCCGTGCCCGCACACGTGCCGTCTGCGACGATGCTCGCGACATGGCTGCGACGACCCCTTCGCAGTGAGCCATTCATTAACGGACTGCAAGCGATTGAGTGGACCATCGACGAACGCGGTCTCGCGGGTTTAAGCGACCTCGAAGGTATCCCTTGGACCATGCGAATGGATCAATTCTTTGAGGCGTGGGTGGAGACCGTTTTTCGAACCGTCGCACAACGCACGGGCGCGCACGTCAAGACCGGCCGGAAGCGCGAGACCATGCAGCCGATCGTCTGGGAACCGCCGCACGTTGGCTCACAAAAAAGTTTGCTGCCAGACCTCTGGCTCGAATGGGCCGACACCACGCTGATCGTCGACGCAAAATACAAACGGCACTGGGAAGAACTGCAGGACCACTACTGGCCGGATGTCGATGAACAATTGCGAGAGCAGCATCGCAGCGATCTTCTTCAGGTCCTCGCGTACGCCAATCTCGCTCGAACGCCGAAGGTGGTCGCCTGTCTCGCGTACCCCTGCTCGCAGCAGAACTGGGATTCGCTGCGCGAGCGTGGCCGGCTCATGCATCGCGCGGAGTTGACGGCCGGGCAACGGTGCGTGCGGCTATGGCTCACCGCCGTGCCCATGGCCACCGCCGTTGAAAAGATCGCCGCGCCTCTGACGGAGGCCGTACGTCAGGCTCTCAACTGACGAAGTGCTGCTCGAACCACTCTCCCGCGAGCCGCGCGACCTCCTCCAGCGTCCCCGGCTCCTCAAAAAGATGCGTAGCCCCCGGCACAATCACCAGCCGCTTTTCACACTGCATCTGATCGAACGCTTCCTGATTCATAGCGATCACGGGCCCGTCCTCGCCTCCGACGATCAGCAGCGTCGCGGCGCGCACCGCCGGTAGCGCCTCGCCCGCCAGGTCCGGCCGCCCGCCGCGCGACACCACGGCGCGCACGCGCTCGGGCCTCTCCGCCGCCGCTGCCAGTGCCGCCGCCGCTCCGGTGCTCGCACCGAAGTAGCCGACCGCCAGATCGCGCGCCGCCTCCTCACCGGCGAGCCACTCCGTTGCGAGAATTACGCGATCGGTAAGCAGATCGATGTCGAAGCGCAGGTGCCGCGTCCGCAGATCCACCTGTTCCTCGGCCGCTGTCAACAAGTCCATGAGCAAGGTCGCCATCCCGCGCGCCTGCAACTCGCGCGCGACATACCGATTTCGAGGACTGTGCCGGCTGCTCCCGCTCCCGTGCGCGAACACCACCATGCCTCGCGCGCGCTCCGGAATCGCAAGATTCCCTTGCAGCATCACCGCGCCGCGCCTTATGTCGATCTCCTGTTCCGCAGTCACACCCCGCATCGGTTAAGCCTCGTGCAAGACCGCGTCCTCGCGCGCGGCGCGGGCCAGCAGCTCGCGTACTTCCTCGTCCGTCGTCTGCGAGAAATCTTCGTACCAGGCGCTCACGGCATAAAACGGTTCCGGCAACATGAGGCAAACCATGTCGTCCACCTGCCGCTGGAACTCGGCGTACGTTTGCGGCGCCGCGACCGGCACCGCCACCACCAGCGCGCGCGGCTTCTGCGCCTCGATCGCACGCACCGCAGCCATCATGCTCGCCCCGGTCGCCAGTCCATCGTCGATCAGGACCACGGTGTGCCCGTCCAGACGAGGCGCGGGCCGGTCATCTCGGTATTCGCGTTCGCGCCTCACCAGTTCAGCACGCTCGTTCTCCGCAACGCGATCGATCTCTTCACGCGGAACCCGCAGCGCGTTGATCACCTCGTCATTCAGGATCAGCGCCCCGCCGCTCGCGATCGCGCCCATGGCCAGTTCCTCGTGCCCGGGCACGCCCAGCTTCCGCACCACGAAAACGTCCAGCGGCGCATGCAACCGCCGCGCCACCTCGTACGCCACCGGCACACCCCCGCGCGGCAGCGCCAGCACGATCACGTCCTCACGGCCCGCATACCTGCGCGCCAGAACCTCTCCGAGC
>JAICMB010000418.1 GCA_025929455.1 Bryobacteraceae bacterium
AACCCACGAAATCATCGAGGCCGTGGGCGATGTAGAGCGGCGGCTGATCGCGGCGATGGACGGCACGCGCACGCGCGAAGAGCTCGCCGGTGTGGTGGCGGAAGTGATCGATCCGCGTCCACCGGACCAGGAGTTGATGACGCAACTCGACGACAGTCTCACGCGGTTGGCAAAACTTGGGCTCCTGGTGGCGTAAGCTTACGTGCGCAGGCGCGTGAAGAAATACATTCCGGCCAGCGCGAAAATCGCGTCAGGCGCCCACGCGGCCGCGGCGGCAGGCAGCAGCGCGACATTTCCTAGTTGCTCGAAAATCGAGTTGGACGCCCAGTACGCGATCGCGATGCCGAAGCTGATTCCGACGCCCGCCATCGCGCCGCGATTGCCGGCCAAAAACGCGAAGGGCGTCGAGATGATCGCCATGATGAGCGCGAATAACGGAACGGAAAATTTGCGATAGAACTGCACGCGCAGGGCGATGGTATCGAAGCCGCTCTGCTGCAGCTCGCGGATATATGCGGCGAGCTGCTTGTAGTTCATCTGCTTGTCTTGCAGAACCTCTTTGAGGAACCAGTCGGGGCGTTCGGTCAGTTCCGAGAACGTCGCGGTCTGCCGCATGAAGTTGTGGAATTGTTCGTGTCCTGGAGTAAGATCGCGCGACCAGCCGTTTTCAAAAACCCAGGCGCGCAGCGCGGGTTCCCAATGCGCGCGTTCGGCGGAAATATGACGGAGCAGGCGGAAGTGCACTGGGTCGAGTTCGTACACGTTCACACCAGCCATGGCCTTGTCGGCGGGGTCCATGTACTTGTAGAAATAGATGCGCGAGCCGTCGTCACCCATGATCCACTTTTGTCCGGGATCGAGATAGGTCTGCGCGGGGCGGCCTTTGATCTCGTTGCGAATGGCGTCCTGTTTGCGGTTCGCTTCCGGCACGTAATAGTGGTCGAAGAGAAACAGCGAACCGCTCAGCAGCGCGGCGGCGCCGAACAGCGGCACCGAAAGGCGGTAAAGGCTGACGCCGCAGGCTTTGAACGCGGTGATCTCGTTGTGTTTGGTCAGAATGCCGAAGGTGATCAGCACGGCGACAAGCACACTCACGGGAGTGGAATCGTAGATCAGCTTCGGCGTCAGGTAAAACAGATAGGTCAGCACGCGCGCCATCGGGATTTTGTTGCGCACGATATCGCTGAGCAATTCGAAAAACGTGTAGACGTGCGTCATCATCACGAAGCTGGCTAAGAGCAGCACGAAGTAAAACAGGAAGCTCGACAACACGTAGCGATCGACAACTTGCGGCAGCAGCGGGAAGCGGCGGAATGCGCGGACGGCAGGGACACCCGCTCCATCCTGCGCGGAACGCAAACGCCCGCGGACGCGGTCGAACAGCGCCGCCAACCAGCCTTGCACGATGCCCACCCAATCCTGGTTGCCGGGCCGCTCCAGCCGGACGATGAGCAGGAGACCGATGATCGCAAACACCGCGTTCGGCGTCCAGATGGCCACTGCGACCGGCAGGCGCTGTTGTTTTGCGAGCCCGTCCATCGCAATCAGGCCCATCCAATATAGAAAGGCCAGCAGGGCGGTGAGCACGAACGCCGTCGATTTGCCGCCCTTGCGCGTGGAGATGCCCAGTGGAATTCCGAGCAGGGCCAACAGTACGCAGGCAAACGGCAGCGCGATGCGGTGCTGGAACTCGATGCGCGCCTGGATAACGCTGTCGCGGTCGAGCTTGCTCTCGTGATACGCGACGCGATACAGCGGCACTGTATCCATCTCTACATAGCTACGCGCGTGGACCTCGCCCGGACGGCTCGCCTGGAGAATTTGCGTCTGCCGCGGCGACGACGTGTTGATGTACTGCGTGATATCTTTTTCCGGCTCGTGCGTGCTGACGTTCAACATCGAGAGCTCGATCAGATTGCGGCTGACGTCTGGAACGGCGATGGCGCCGGTGGCCACGGTGATGCGCGGGGCATCACCGCGCTCCTTGCCGTCTTTGCTGCGCTCCTGAGGCGGGCTCAGGTCGGCGAGGAACACGTTGCGCCAGCGCGTTACGGCGCCGGGGATGACATCTCCCACGTACAGCACCTTGTTCGGAAATTGTTCGGCGAAGACGCGCGGCTGGACATCGGCGGTCAGTTCCGCCGCCAGGAGTTGATTCAGGATCTTGTACGTTTTCCAGACCGAATACGGCGTGAGCCACAATGTCGCCGTGGCGGTGAGCAGCATCGCAAATGCGGCGAAGGTCATGACCGGCGCTACCACGGTGCGGCTCGAAAGGCCGGCGGCGCGCATGGCGGTAATCTCGCCGTCGGCTGACATACGGCTGAGCGCGATGAGAACGCCGACGAGTACGCCGAGCGGAATGGTGAAGCTGAACGTGAACGGAATCGCGAGCGCGAACAACTGGCCCACGGTGAGCGTAGGAGCGGAGGCGCGCACAAGAATTTCGAACAGCTTGCTGACGCGCTGGAGAAACAGCACGAAGGTGAAAAGGATCGCTCCCAGCACGGAGCTGGAGATCACTTCGCGGAGGACGGCGCGGCTAAGAATTCGCATGGCCCGAGGGACGCCCGATTACGAGCCCGCGACGGGGGTCAGCGGTGGCGGTGGGACCACCGGCAGCTTCGGCAACTCGTCTTCGATGCGCTCCAGTTCCAGGTCGTCGAACAGCACGGCGGGTGCAATCACGGAGGCGTTCGTCACGAACGCGGCCGCGCCCATCAGCGCGAACGGCGCCGGGGAGTCTATAAAGTTATAGACGCGATTTTCGTCGGAGGCGGCGATAATGTCCTTGAACGATCGCGTAGAAAGCCCACGGAAGCGTAAGCCGCGCACGAGTTCCTCGCGGCCGTCGGGATAAACGCGGTAGACGAGCAGCGGCATGCTAGCCGGCCGGCCACCGCCCGACTGAGCCGCTGCCGCGAATTGCCGGCGGAGTTCGTCGACAGGTGCGGAAGACGGCCAGTCCAGCTTACGCACCAGGATACCGTACGGCTTGCCACGCTCTTTGCAGAGAGCGAGCAGCTTTTTCTTGAGGTCCGCAGCAGATACGGTTTGAGTAGCGCGTACGAAGAGGTTGCCGAAGCCCGGCCCTTTCGCGCCAAAGTTGCCGGGTAGGCGCGCCCGGCCGTTCGATTCGGTGAACTGCTTCACGATCGGTGTGCGCGTCAGCAGAAACGATTTGAGTACGCCGTTTTCGATAAGCGTGAGAGGCCGCGCCAGCACGCCTTCCATGTCGTAATCGTAGTGCCCAAACAGCGCCTGTCCGTGAAATTCGTTCTGTGCCGGATCGTCGACCACATCCATCCACTTTGGAAGCACGCGCGAGCCGACGCGGCTCTCAAGCTCGCTCGGCAGATGCGGCGCGGGATGCCCCGGCTCCGGCACCGGCTTGCGTGTCACTTTGAGGTTGTCGCCGAGCACCTGCCCGAACAGTTGCGCGGCCGCGAGCGAATCGAACATCACCGGGCCGGAGTAGTCTTCAGCGCGCGGAGCAGCGCTCAGGTCAGTAATCTCCTGCGCTACCGATTCGACGGTTCGGCGCAGTTCGGTATCGCCGGGTAGGGCGCCAACGTGCAAACTCTGCACTTCCGCCGCGTCGTGCAGCATCATACCGTCGGGCGCTTGCGCCGCGGCGCGCACACGGATAAACGCCAGGTCGTCGGGTTCGCGCAGGCGTGTGCCCTCGGACGTGACGAGATAATTCGTGGACTCCTCGCCCATGAACTGCACGCTCGATGTGAGCACGTTGGGATAGTTGGCGAACAGGGCCGACAACTGCACGATGCGCTTCTTCCAGCTTTCTTCGTCAATGGGGCGGCGCGATACGGGCAGGATCGCCTGCACCGGCTGCGCGCTCGAAAAGTCGGGCAGCGCGTCCGTGACCGTGACGTTGCGCAGCGCGGCGCGTTTGCGCGCGATGCTCTCTTCCGCGGCTTTGAACGCGCGGTCGGTAGAGAGCCACAGGCCGCGGCGC
>JAICMB010000183.1 GCA_025929455.1 Bryobacteraceae bacterium
TTCGAGATGCCGCACCGCGCGCCGGCGAATGTAGTCCTCGCATACCTCGTGGATCTGCAGCGCCGACAGCACACGCGCCACGGCGCCCTGGCGCTCGAGCGCGTCTTGCATCGCGAGCGAGTTGATCACGGTCGCGAGCATGCCCATGTGATCGGCCGCGACACGATCCATGTTGCGCGCCGCCGCCGCGACACCGCGAAAGAAGTTTCCGCCGCCGACCACGAGGCCGATCTGCACACCGGTGCGTGCGACTTCGGCGACTTCGGACGCCAGCGCGTGGACGCGTTCCGGGTCGATTCCGAATTTCGCTCCCCCGGCGAGCACTTCGCCCGAGAGTTTCAGCACTATGCGCTGGTATTTAGGCACGCGCTCGATCCCGTCCGCCGTGGTTTCCTGCAGGGCGCTGATCACGCTTTCAATTTTACTGCGCTACCAGCGCTTCACTGCTGCGCCTGCGCTCCGCTCTCCGGCTTCGGCGCGTCTGTTTCCGCGGTCTCTTCGATCAGCGCGGCTTCGCCGACCTTGAAGCGCACGAAACGTGAAACCGAGATATTCTCGCCCAGCTTCGCGATCACGCTCTTGATCATGTCGCCGATCGTGACGCTGTTATCGCGGATGAACGGCTGCTCGTACAGGCAGATCTCTTCGTAGAATTTCGCGAGCCGGCCCTCCACGATGCGGTCCAGCATCTTCTCGGGCTTGCCTTCCTGCAGCGCCCTCGCGCGCTGGATGTCCTTCTCTTTTTCGAGCGCGTCCGGCGTCACGTCCTCTTTGCGGATAAACTGCGGATCGGCGGCGGCGATCTGCATCGCGACGTCCTTCACAAGTTGCTGGAAATCGTCGGTGCGCGCCACGAAGTCCGATTCGCAATTCACCTCGGCCAGCACGCCGAGCTGCGATCCCTGGTGGATGTAGCTGCCGATCATGCCCTGACGTGTGGCGCGGCCGGCCTTCTTTCCGGCGGCCGTGATGCCGCGTTTGCGCAGGATGATCTCCGCTTCCGGCAGGTTTCCCCCCGCTTCGCCCAACGCCTTTTTGCACTCCATCATGCCCGCGCCCGTACGTTCGCGGAGTTCTTTCACAAGCTTTGCGCTGATTTCAGCCATTTTTGTAGATATATTTGAAAAATCGTCTATTTAGCCAGGCCGCGAGAACACAGCTCTGACACGCTCCCGCGCCGGCTGATACCGTCCGGCGCGGGCAAAAACTGTTTACGGACAAGCGCCGCGCTATTCGCGCGACAGCGTCGTGTTCGAAACCTCTTCGGGCGTTTCGGATGCCGGCCCTTTGCGCGGCAACGACATGGACGGCAGCTCCTCGTCCGACAAGCCCTCCGACATCAGCTCATCGAGCTGGTGCGGATCGAAATGCGAGTATTCCGGGATATCCTCGAGCGGGGTCTCCTCCGCCGTCACGATCTTTTCGGGAGCGAATTCCTGCTCGGTTGCGAGCGCGCGGCCTTCGACCACTGCGTCCGCGATCTTGGTCGTGAACAGGCGGATGGCGCGTAGCGCGTCGTCGTTGCCCGGGATCACGTAATTCACTTCGTCGGGATCGCAGTTGGTGTCCACGACGGCCACCACTGGAATGTTGAGCTTGCCGGCTTCCTTCACCGCGATGGCTTCTTTGTTGGAGTCCACCACGAACAGCAGGTCCGGCAGCCCCGGCATGTCCTTAATGCCGGCGAGGTTCTGCTGCAGGTGTTTGCGCTCGCGTTCCAGACGCACGATTTCTTTCTTGGCGCGCCCTTCCCAGCCATGCTGCTCTGCCATCGCGTCCAGGTCCTTCAGCCGCTTGATGGAGCGCTGTACGGTGGTCATGTTCGTGAGCAAGCCACCCAGCCAGCGCTGGTTGACGTAATACTGTGAGCAGCGCGTCGCCTCCTCGGCGATCGCTTCCTGTGCCTGGCGCTTGGTGCCGACAAACAGCACCGTCTTGCCCTGCGCCGCCATTTCCGCGACGTAGCGCATCGCGTCTTTAAACAGCTTCAGAGTCTTTTGCAGGTCGATGATGTAAATGCCATTGCGTTCGCCGAAGATGTATTCCTTCATCTTCGGATTCCAGCGCTTGGTCTGGTGCCCGAAATGAACGCCCGCTTCGAGCAGTTCCTTCATTGAAATAGACGGCAATCTGCCTCCTTTGTTGTCGGGTTGCGGTTTCACCCGGCCGCGGACCTGCGCGCTGCCCAAGACGGAATTTGCGCGCTCCGGAGTCCATGCCGGATGCTGTCAGGTGGGGAACTATGGCAAGACCGGCGCGACATCCGCCGGCATCACGATAATGCCCAAAACACAGCGGCCAGCGCGAGGCCGGCCGCTATTCGATCCGAAACGTGTGTTGCACGCACCACCACGGCGCGTTAGCGTTTCGAGAACTGGAATCGCTTACGGGCGCCCTTCTGCCCGTATTTCTTGCGCTCGTGCGCGCGCGGGTCGCGCGTCAGGAACCCGAGTTCCTTCAGCTTGCCGCGCAGCTCGGCGTTAAACTCCACCAGCGCCCGCGCAATGCCCAACCGCGCCGCGCCGGCTTGCCCCGTAACGCCGCCGCCATTGGCCAGAATCAGAACGTCGAAACGGTCCGCCATCTCGGTGGCCAGCAGCGGCTGCCGTACCATTGCGCGCGCCGTTTCATTTACGAAATAGGTATCGAACGGCCGGCTGTTGATCGTGATCTGTCCCTTGCCCGGCCGTAAAAAAACTCGCGCCACCGACCTTTTGCGGCGGCCCGTTCCAAGATGCTCCGTTAAAGTTGCTCGCACTCTATAAAATCCCTCGAAATTCGTGGCCCGCTATACCGCCAGCGCCTGGGGACGCTGCGCCTGGTGCGGATGCCGGTCGCCCGCATATACTTTCAGCTTGCGGTACATCTGCTTGCCGAGCCGCGTTTTGGGCAGCATGCCGCGGATGGCCTCCTCGACGATCTTCGCCGGACGCGTGGCCCGCATCTTCGCGGCGCCGATCTCTTTCAGACCGCCCGGATAGCCGCTGTGATAGTGATAAACCTTCTGTTCCTCTTTGCGGCCCGTCAGCCGCACCTTATCGGCATTGATCACGATCACGTGGTCGCCGGTGTCCATAAACGGCGCATAACTCGGCTTGTGCTTGCCCATCAGGACCATTGCGGCCTTGCTCGCCAGCCGGCCTAAAACCATGTCCTGAGCATCGATTACGTGCCAGCTCCGGTTGATTTCGCCCTGGCCCAAAAAGCGGGTATTCATACAGACAGACGTTCTCCGTTAATTTCCTACAATAGTTTAGCTTAGCGAAGCGGGATTTCGCCTGTCAACGCGCGCGGTGCTTCGCCGGCCGTAGAGCCTTCTTATTCAGCTTCCGCAGGTTCTCAAACTGCTCCATCCACTGTTCGAGCGACAAGCTGTTCAAAGTGTGCGCATTCACGGTCCGGTCCAGCCACTCCTCCGCCTCGCCGCCGGCGAAATAGAAGTAGCCGGCGCCCTTTTCGAGCCGAGCTTCGTACCCGCGCTTCGCAAGCTCGTCGTTGATGGATTTCAGGGTCACCCGCATCTTACGCCCGCCCGGGTTCACAGACAACTGGCATCGAAACTGCTCCTCGAATGCAGTCCGATAGGACACCGCAATTAAAGGAGTCACTATGCAAGATCTATTAGAGCGCGAACCAAAGACATCTTCTCGAGCTGAGCATCGCGAGGGAGTAGTTGCCCGCACTATCGAGCAACAAACTGCGAAACTTCCGTCGGACGTCTTTCTCTGGGCGGCCCTCGGGTCCATCGGAGGATCCCTCGTATTCGCTTTGGCGGGAGACACAAAGAAAGCAAATTTCGTGGGTCAATGGGCCCCGACATTTCTCATTCTCGGTCTGTACAACAAGTTAGTAAAGCTACACGGTTCCGAAGGCGAGTAATCGCCGCTGGCACCTGTGGCCAAGGGGGAATTGCGTTGAAGGCGCCGTTAGAACACTGTCGATTTCGGCTACATCGGCAGGTGCCCCGTGCAAAAATTTCCGCGGGGCGCGGCGTGCATCGACGCAGTTCCCCGCACGCGAGAGTTCGCCGGCACGCGTCCCTCCTTAGATTCGCGGAACGAGCGTATGGACGACTGCGAACGCGATCAAATAAGCGAAACCGGCGCAGATAAACAGCGGGCCGTAGAAGCTGTGTGAAAAGTCGAGCCAGTACCCGATCGCCGGCGCAGCGAGCATGCCGCTGACCGCGCCGCCGAAGCCGCCGATTCCGACCACCGAGGCGACTGCGCCACGGGGGAAGGTGTCGGAGACCAGCGTAAATAGATTCGCCGACCAGCCCTGATGGGCGGCGGCCGCGATGCCGATCAGGGCCACGGCGGCCCACAGGCTGTGGACGAATAAGAGTGCGGCCACCGGAACGGCACAGGAAGCGCACAACAGCATCGCGGCTTTGCGCGCACGGCCCGCGGCGAGACCGCGCCCTGCGAGGCGGGCGGGAATCCAACCGCCAAGAATCGATCCGGCATCGGCGGCGAGATAGATGACTACCAGCGGCGGACCAAGCTCCGTCAGGTTCAAGCCGTACGTGCGGTGAAAGAAGCCTGGAATCCAGAATAGATAAAACCACCAAACCGGGTCGGTTAGGAATTTACCGGCGATGAACGCCCAGGCTGCGCGTGTGCGCAGCAGACGCGCATAAGGGATGCGCGCGGCGGCTTCGGACGCGGCATCGGAGCGGATGTACGCCAGTTCCGCTGCATTCACGCCGCGATGACGTTCGGGTGGGCGGTAGAACAGCAGCCAGGCGGCGATCCAGATCAGGTCGAGGCCGCCCGTGACGAAAAATGTATATCGCCAGCCGAAGTGAATCGCGATGACGGGCACTAGCAGCGGCGCTATGATCGCGCCGAGGTTGGACCCGCTATTGAAGATGCCCGTTGCGAAGGCCCGGTCCTTTTGCGGGAACCAATCGGCGACGGCTTTGACGGCCGCTGGGAAGTTCGCGGCTTCGCCAACACCGAGGCCGAAGCGCGCGGCGGCGAATTGGACTACGCCGCGCGCAAACGCGTGCGACATGGACGCGAAGCTCCACACCGCGACGGCAATGGCGTAGCCGGCACGGACCCCCAGGCGATCGATCACGCGGCCGGCGACGGGCATCATGAGCGCGTAGGCGCATTGAAAAGCGAAGATGACCCAGCCGAAATCAGCTTCCGTCCAATGCAGGTCGCTTTCGAGGACGGGCTTCAAAATACCGAGGACTTGGCGGTCGATGTAGTTGACGGTGGTCGCGAAGAACAGCAGTCCGCAAACGGCCCAGCGTACGCGGGAGCGGGCGCCGGATTCAGTTCGGAGCGCGTTGGCGATCTGGGCCATGACTTTGTTCGACCGTCGGTCTAATTACGAAGCCGCACCGCGCGCATTGCGCCGGACGTAGCCGGGAGCCGCGGGCCCAAAATGTTTCTGCAAAACGAGCGCGACCGTCCCCCGCAAACGTGCCGTGCCGCCTTCATGCAGGGGAACGAGAACGGGCTCCATCGCGCCGGGCAGCACTTGCGCGCGGATTTCGTCTTCTATAAGAGGACCGAAGCGGTTCCAGTCGCGCGTGAGGTCGCCGATGACGACGATGCGCTCGGGCGCGAGTCCGGCCACCATCATGCGCATGCCCCGTCCGAGATAGCGCGCCATCGTTTCGAGAGCATAGGCCGCGCGGGCATCGCATTGACCGGCGCGCTGCAGCAGATCGGGGAACGTGAGGGCGGAGGAGTGCGGCGCGCGGACATCGGATTCGAAATAGTAGCGCAAGGCGGCGCTGTTGGAGGCGAATACTTCCCAGCAGCCGCGGCGGCCGCAGCCGCACGGAGGTCCGTTCGGGTCGAGGGGCACGTGCCCGAACTCGCCGGCCATGCCATGCTGGCCGCGCGCCAATTGGCCGTTGATCAGCAGCCCGGCGCCGATGCCTTCCGAGACCGTGACAACGACCAGGTTTTTGCAGGCTTCCATGCCGTTGAACCAGACTGCGGCGAGCACGCAGGCATTGGCAGCGTTCTCCAGTTCGACTTCGAGGCCGGTGGCTTTCGCGATGGGACCGCGCAGGTCGGCATCTTTCCAGGGCAGATTGGGCGCGAAGACAAAGCGGTCGAGTACGGGATTGAAACGTCCCGGCAGGCTGATGCCGATGCCCTCGATCTTCTTCCCGGAGCTGAGCGATATGATGCGCTGGATTCGTTCGAGGATAAGGCGCAGGCCGCGCTTAGGATCGGGCGGCGTGGGCATGATTTCCTGTGACGTGAAGATGCCGTTGATGTCTGCGAGCGCGATGGTGGTGTGCAATGGACGGACATCGACGCCGATGATGACGCGGTCATCGTTGAGGCGCAGAAACGTGGGCCGGCGGCCGCGCGGAAGCCGGCCCGTGTCGCCTTCGATGACCCAATTCTCCGCCATGAGTTCGTCCACGATGAGCGACACAGTGCTGCGCTGCATGCCGGATGCTCGGGCGAGATCGGCGCGCGAGACGGGCTGGCGCGTACGAACAAAGTTGAGGATAATGCGTCGGTTGATATCGCGGACGTCCTCGCTGGAGGCGGCGCTGGAGTGGATCGGGATAGAGGGCGCGGGCATCTTTGTTTCAGACTTGAACTAAACAGGCTTCCCTGTAAGCATATCGCGTCCGCGTGGGGCAGGCTTTCAGCCTGCAGCGGGTCTCCAGACCCGCTTCGTCCGCCGCCGCACGGTGGTGCCGGGAGCTTTCTGTGATTCGCTGCGAGAGCCAGTTCCTTGTAGCCGATGCCCGGCTTTGCCGATAGCGCAGCGGCCAA
>JAICMB010000416.1 GCA_025929455.1 Bryobacteraceae bacterium
AGATCCCACGCGCCTGGTGTTCGCTACGCCGGTGCGCACCCGCGGGGCCGGGGGCGCGCCCTTCGCTTCGGCCGTGGAGTACCTCGATTACCGCGATTCCGCTCGTACCTTCGAAAGTCTCGCCGCCATGGCGGGATCCGGCCCCGAAAACACCGGTCTTTATATTCTTAAATCCGGGCATTCCGCCGAATACGTTACCAGCGGTGATGTGAGCTACAACTTCTTCGCGACGCTCGGCGCTAAACCGCTGCTCGGCCGCGACTTCGAGCCGGCCGACGAAAATTCGGACCCGGCGCGTGTGGTCGCGCTCAGCTACGGCTGCTGGCGCCAGCGATTCCATGGCGATTCGACCGCCATTGGCCGCGTGGTCACGCTCGACGGCGCTCCGGCCACTATCGTCGCCGTCATGCCGGCCGGCTTCGATTTTCCGCACAATGCACAGATTTGGATTCCGATGCCGCTCGGCGTCATGCGCCAGGCCAAGACACGCGAGATCCGCGCCGTGCAGCCGATTGCGCGCTTGCGCGCCGGTGTTAGCCTGCGCACCGCCCAAGCCGAAGTCGACCGCATCGCCGCACGCCTGGCCGGCGCCTATCCGCAAACCAACGCCGGTCTCGGGCTTAAGTTGTCCAATCTGCAGCAAGCGCTGGCCGGTGACACCCACGACCGGCTTTGGCTGTTATTCGGCGCGGCGCTATGCGTTCTGCTGATCGCCTGCTTCAACACCGCAACTCTCCAGCTCGCCAACGCCGCCGCGCGGGGCACGGAACTCGCCGTCCGGGTCGCCATCGGTGCCGGCACGCGCGACCTGGCGCGCCAACTTCTTTTCGAAGCGCTGGTGCTATCCACCGCCGCGGGCCTCGCTGCGGTTGCGATTGCCGACGCGGGCTCCCGGTTGCTTGTCCGGTTGGCCCCGCCCGAGCTGCAATCGGGCGTCGGACTCAGCCCGCGTGTGCTGCTGCTGCTGGCAGCGCTGGGCGTGGTCGCGACGGCGGCTTTCGGCATCGCGCCTCTTCGTGAGATGCTGCGCTCCGACATTGCCACGTTGCTCAAAACCGGAACGGCGGCCCGCCGTAAACAGCGCGCCGCGACATTGCTCACGACCGCGGAGATCGCGCTTTCCTTCGTACTCGCCGCGGGCGCGCTGCTGCTCGCCGCTACTTTCCGCAACCTCGAAACACGCGACATTGGCTTCGATCCGTCCAACACCACCAGCCTGCTGCTGACATTCCCGCCGCAAAGCTATCCGCAACCAGGCCAGATCGCCCGCACGCAGCGCGAGATTCTTCGCCGCGTGCGCTCTGTGGCCGGCGTCCAGGCGGCCGCGATTATCAACCGCCTACCCATGACTGGGGCCACCTACACGTCCACGTTCCGGCGCGAGGACGCCGCCGGATTCGCCGAGCGCGTTGCTGACCTGCACTGGCTCAGCCCCGGCGCGCTCGATTGCATGCACGTTGCGCTGCTTCGCGGGCGGCAGTTCACCGATCAAGACATCGCCAACGGCGGCAATGTGATTCTGATCAATCAGAAGCTGGCCGACGCCGTGTTCCCGGGCGAAAACCCGCTCGGGCGCTACCTCAGCCTCAATCGCGCCATGGCCGCCGTTACGCAGCCGCAGGAGATCATCGGGATTATCCGCAACGTTCAGCATCGGGGGTTCGAGGCGGAGCTGTATCCGTCCATCTATCGCCCGAGTCTGTCCACTGTCTGGGTGTATCTGCTGGTGCGCACCAACGGGCCTTCGCCTGCGGTTGTTGGCACGATACAGCACGAACTGCAGAGTGCCAGCGATAACCTGCCGCGCCCCGATGCCGTCCCGCTGCAGGCCGTGCTGAACGAAGCGCTCGCACCCCGCAAGTTCCAGGCGCTGTTGTTCAGCCTTTTCGGCGCGCTCGCGCTCATTCTGGCGTGCGGCGGCGTGTTCGGAATCGTGGCGTATTCCGTCGAGCAGCGCCTGCGCGACTACGGCATCCGCATGGCGCTGGGCGCACAACCGGCACGCCTGGTCGGTTCTATCCTCACGCAGGCCGCGGTGCTGGCGGCGGCCGGTATCGCGATTGGACTGCTGCTGAGCTTCGCTGCACGCGGGTTCATGGCGGGATTGCTGTTCGGGATCCAGCCGCTCGATGCGCGCGTACTCGCCGGAGTGGCCGGTTTGCTGGTGACGGCGACGCTTGCGGCCAGCCTCATCCCGGCGCGCCGCGCGGCACGCGTAGACCCCGCGATCGCGCTCAAAACCTGACCGCCGCTGCGCCCGCAAAACCGCTACACTATCTGCGGACTCCGCCTTTGGGAGCCCGTTCCGCTATCTATCGTCCCGGTTCGTGTACGCCCGGCCTAGATCAGCCAGCCAGCAACGTTGCAGCAACGCAGGAGTCAGCATGAAAAATCTCTATGTCGGGAATCTCTCGTATGGCACCACCGCCGAGGATTTGGAAGCCGCTTTCTCGGCCTACGGCCATGTCGAGCGCGTCAACATTATCCGGGACCGCGAAACCGGGCAGTCGCGGGGGTTCGCTTTCGTGGAAATGACCGGCGACGACGAAGCCAACAATGCCATGACGGCACTGAACGGGTCCGATCTGCAAGGCCGCACTCTCAACGTCACCGAAGCCCGCCCGCGCGAAGAACACGGCGGCGGCGCCGGGGGCCAGCGCCGCGGCGGCGGTCGCGGCGATTACGGCCGCGGACGAGGGAATCCCCGCTGGTAGGTTTACTGAGTTGATGCGCCAGGGCAGGCGGCAAAATGCGACCGCCCGCCCCACTGGAGCGCTTGCTGAATCGTCGCGTTGGCTTGGTCTAATTCCGCACCGGTCAGCTCCAAGCGGGGCGGGCGCACGCGGCGGCTACCTTGACCCACCGTTTCTTGGACCAGCTTGATTAATTGCACAAACTTTGGAACCGTGTCCATGCGCAGCAGCGGGAGGAACCAGCGGTACAGATCGAAGGCGGCGGCGTGCTCGCTGTGTAAAGCGCGATCGAACAGGGCGACGGACTCGCGCGGCAATGCATTCGCGAGTCCCGCGATCCAGCCGGTCGCGCCTGCATAGGTGGCCTCGACGATCAGGTCATCTACACCGACTAGAATTTCCAATTTTGCGGTCCGCAGCGCCGTAATTCGCCGAAGATCGGCGCTCGATTCCTTAATCGCCTGCAGCGCCGGGCACTCGTTCAGCAGTTCACGCACATGCTCCGGCCGGAAGTCGGTTTTGTAGGCGATCGGATTGTTATAGAGCATGGCGGGCAGCTTCGTTGCGCTGAGTACCGCTGACACGTGCGCCTTCATCTCGCGCCAGTCCGTCGAATATACGTACGGCGGAAGCACCATCAGACCGTCGCAGCCGGCATCCTGCGCCGCCTTCGCGAGCGACACCGCCTCTGCCGTGCTCAACGCCGCAATCCCCGCCACCACGGGTGCGCGCCCTGCGAGCGCTTTGCGGCACGTCTCGAGCACCCGGACCTTCTCGTCGCTCGTGAGCGTGGCGCTTTCTCCCAGCGACCCGAGCGCCACAACGCCCGAGCACCCGTTCTCAACCAGCCACGCTGCGTGCCTTGCCAGAAACTCGTAGTCGATGCTGCCGTCCTCATGAAACGGCGTGGTCATCGCCGGAATTACACCGCGCCATGTCAGTGTCATGCTCGTCTTTCCCTCATATGCCTACGGGCCTCTCCGTTCAACGCGCTCCAGAGCCTTGCGTGCAGCCTCGTCGTGTGGATCGATAGTAAGTGCTTGTTGAAATTCGTCTTTCGCCCTAGCTATATTGCCCTGCGCGTAATATAGCGACCCTAGCAAGGCGTGCGGCTGCGCGGAACCGGGATCAGCCTGTGCGGCCGCGTGCAACTCGCGCGCTGCCTCATGGTTCCGCCTCTCACGAAGTGCGAGGATTCCAAGATTATAATGCGCACCGAAGTTTTCAGGAGCTATCGCAGCGATGTGCTCGAACTGCTGCTTTGCCCGGGCGTAATCTTTTCTCTGAAGCCA
>JAICMB010000393.1 GCA_025929455.1 Bryobacteraceae bacterium
CGACGCTGACCGTGATCGGACGCTGCGCGGCCTGGAAGCCCTGCTGGGTCGCCGTTACGGTGTAGTTGCCGGGGCGCAACAGCGTGAAGCGGTACGAACCGGCGGCGTTGGTGGCGGTGGTTTGCGCAGCGCCGGTGCCGAGATTCCTAAGCGTGACCGATGCGTTCGGAATGACAGCTCCTGTGGGATCGGTGACCGTGCCTGTGGCGTCCCCTGTAAGCAGACTTTGGGCCGCCAGACCCATTGAGAATAAGGTTGCGGCGGCCATAAGAGGCGACGCAAATACTGTTTTTCTGATTTGCATAGAGTATCCTCCAACAAAATTGCTGAATGAGAAGGAGTTACCGTTGGGATGGGGTAGGGGAGAGGAGAAAAGAAAAGGGTGGATGTTTTCGGCTTTCGAAGTTGAAAGCCGGAAACATCCACCCATAACTTACCGAGTACTACTTCTTACTTGTTAGAACATGAACTTCGCACCCACCTGGATCACACGGGCGTTGCTCGTGAACACCAAGTCCGGCCGGTCGAACAGGTCCGTGCGGGCCGGGTTTAGCATGTTACGCGCGGTCGCATCGGTGACGCTAACGGTGCCGATGTCGTCCAGAGAACCCGGAACATACTGCGGGTGATTAAACAAATTGAAGAACTGCCCCAGCAGTTCGAGCTTGTAGCGCTCGCCGAAACTGAAGCGCTTCAGGAAGGTCATATCCCAGTCATTGATGGGGGCAGTCGCGATGGTATTGCGGCCCGCCAGGTTAAAGTTAGGCCCGGCGGCGAGCCCGCCTAAACCTGCCTGAATGTAACGAGCATTGGGATTGTTGACTACATAGGCAACGATATCATCGCTGCCGGCCTTCAAGGTGTTGCCGTTGCGGTCGATCGGCGTGACGCCGCTGCCAACATTGGCAACTCCTTTGGCATTCACCAGCCCGCGGTCGCCGGCGGAATCGCCGTTGAGGTTGGAATCGATACCGCTTTGTACGTCCGCATACTCCGGAGTTTCATAGATATAGAGGGGAGCAAGCTCCCAGTTGCCGACAATATTGCGCAGCAGCCAGTTGCCTTGCTTGAACCACGGCACATCGTAAACCGCTTCGAAGGAGAAGCGGTGGCGCCGGTCAAGGGCGGAAGCGGAGCGGTCCGCGCCGAGATCCTGTGCATTTTGCGGACGGCGCGGCGTCAGCACGGTGCTGAATACGTCGGCGGTGCTGTCGTCGATGGTGTGGCTCCAGGTGTAAGCGCCGCGGAATTGAAGGCCCTTGGCGAAGCGCTTGTCGATCTGCAGCGCCAGACCGTGATAGACCGAGTTCCCCCACGGCATGAATGCGGTGATGTATGCACTGTTGAATCCGGCCGCATCGTACGCCGGCACGATGAAGGGGCGCGCTTCGAGATCAGCGAGCGTGTAGGGCAGCGAGGCGAGCGTGCTGGTGGACGGCATGCCCATATACGTCGGAAGGTAGTGCGTGGAATCCACCTCCGGCAAATTATTGAGCTGTATCTGCACCGGCAGGTGCACGCCGCGAGTGCCGAGGTAGCGGGCCTCAAACGTGTAATCGTTCCAGAAAACGTGCTGCACGCCGAAGTTCCACTGGATGGAATACGGCAGCTTCTGATCGGGAACGTAAGCGGCGGTATTGGCTTTCGCATCAGCGGGGGAAAGGCCGCCGGCGTTGTAGGTGGGCGGAATTCCACCGTTCGCGAGAAACGCGCTGGTTGGGTTGTGTAGATCGATGTCGACCGTGGTCGTGAACTGTGGTGGCAGCGAGAGCAGTCCGAGGTTGTCGTACAGAACGTCGTACGCCATGCCGAACCCGGCGCGGATGGAGGTGCGCCCGCTGTTCCCAGGCGAATAGGCGATGCCGACGCGAGGCGCGAAGTTCGTGGTCTGCGCTTTCGGCTCGTTGAATTCAATAACACCGGGCACGCTCGAAACGGAGTTGACCCGCTGCAGGCGCTGCGAATAGGGAACGCTGGTGAACTCGTACCGCAAGCCCAAATTCACGGTTAAATTTGAGGTGACCTTCCACGTGTCGTTGATGTACGGATAGAGCGACACCTGATCGCCGTAGTAAATGACATTTCCAAGGCTGCGCTCGCCGAATACGTCCGGACTTTGATCGAGCAGGAAGCCCTCCAACGTAGAGTATTCGTACTCGCCGCGGGCGCGCTGCGTAAACGACTGCGGCGCGATCATCTTGCGGCCGTCGAAGCCGAACTTGAAAGTGTGCCGGCCCTTGATCCAGCTCAGGTTGTCGGTGAGTTGGTAGGTGTTCTGAATCCCAAACTGCGGTGCGTTACCGTCCGGGCCGAAATTGAAGAGATTCAACTCGTCGATATCGATCGTGGGGAACACGTCGAGGCCCGGCCATTTAAAGTCGCCGGCCGAGTAGGTCTGGTTGTTGCGGTTATAACCGAGACGAAACTCATTGACGAGGTTTGGCGAGAAGTTGTGATATTCCGACAGCGTCGCGAGATAGTTGGTAGTCGGCACCGGCAGGAAGAAAGCCGGCAGTGCGGAGGCGGTGTCGATGAACGAACTCTTGTTGTAGATAAAGCGGCCGCGAATCTGATCGTGTTCCGAGATGTTGTAGTCCACGGATCCGATTGCCGCGGTGTTATTGGTGTAGTTCGGCGCGGCGAAGGAAACGAGGCCGATCGGGATGCTCGCACCGGCGATGGATGCCGTACCGGTCGCCGCCGCGGCCTCGGGCATATACTTCTGAAACATTTGCAGGTTCGTCTGCGAGATCCCGGGCAAGCTCGCAAGAGCTGAGTAACCGGCTGACGTCGGGCCCGTAATCGACGCGGGAATTGACGACGACCCAATCGGGTTGTATTCGAAATCGCCGAAAAAGAACAGCTTGTTCTTCATGATCGGCCCGCCGAAGTTGCCGCCAAAGCGGTTATTGTCGTAGCGTGGATTGCTCAGGATCCCGACGCGTGCGTTGGCCTGATCGACGGCATTCAAGTTCCGGTTACGCAGGTACTCGTAGAGAGCGCCATGAAATTCGTTGGTGCCGCTCCTCACAATCGTGTTGAATTGGCCGCCCGAGGAGTGGCCGTATTCGGGAGCGAACTGATTCTGCAACAGCGTGAACTCCGCTACGGCATCGTTGGGGACGTACACCAGAGGACCCGTGACGGACTTGCTGTTGTTGTCAATGCCTTCAATGGTGAAGTTGTTGTTACGCGGGCGCTGGCCGCCAATCGACGGGCCGGTGCCCACACCCACGGCGCCGCTGCTGCCGACGCCGGCGCTCAACAGCGAAAGGTTTAGAACTCCTTGACCAAGGCCCGCGATGGGCAGGTCCTGCAATTCTTTCGCTGTGAAGGTGCTTTGAATCTGTGCGGTGGTGGTGTCGATCGTCGTGGCCGCTTCCTGCACTTCAACGGTGGAAGTGACCTGCCCTACTTGCAGCGTTATGTTGGCGGTGGCGGCCTTGTTCAGTTCCACCTGCACATTGGCTAGCTTCGCGGTTGTAAAACCGGTGGCGCTCGCGCCAATCGTGTAAGTGCCCACCGGGAGATTGCTTAACCGGTACTCGCCGGTACTAGTTGTTACCGTCGTCGACTGTACGCCGGTCGCGGTATTGGTGGCGGTAACTGTAGCGCCCGGTACCGCGGCGCCAGTCGGATCGAGCACAGTCCCCGTCAGGTCGCCACTCGTCAACTGGGCGAACGCCGGAGTCTGGGTCAGTGCGAGGACTGCGCAGATCGCAGCCAGCAGCAGAAAAAGCTTGGTTGCGCGAAGGGTCATATGCGCCGCTGGTATGCATTTTATTCGCCAGTCGTATAACCCTGTTAGATCAAGCAATTTGCGGCCACAATTGCGGTCTATATTACCAATATCCGTAGGCTGGGGTATGTTCCTACCAGAATCGGAACCATAGCAGCACCACCGGAAGGTGATTGTGTCGTTCGCCGTGTCGAGGAACGGGTTGGCATGACGAGCCGCGTCGTTCGCCCCAGGGCCGATTTGCGAGTTGTTGCCGGGCCGCGCGACTGGCCCGCTATTCCTGCCTTGCACGTACGATTAGAACCATTCCACCCCTGAACGCGAACAAAATATTTCGCGCGACCCGGACGGAAGGGCACGAGCATGCGTGTTACGGTCGCGGAAG
>JAICMB010000345.1 GCA_025929455.1 Bryobacteraceae bacterium
GATTCTGTTCCGCGCTTCCGTGCATTTCCTGACACTCGCGCTTGCACGGCACGCTGCTACATTGTTCTTCAAATGTTCAAACTGTCGACGTTTCGCGCTTCTGCTCTCCTGTTAGGCGCGGCCTGCGGCCTGATGTTTCTCGGTGTGGCCGCGCAGACCGGCCACGCTGCCGCATCCGGCCGCGTTTACCAACTTCGTATCTATCACACGTACCCGGGCAAGCTGGACACCCTGCTGCAGCGTTTCCGGGACCATACCATGACGATCTTCGAGCGCCATGGCATGCACAACGTCGCGTACTGGACGCCTACCGACGAGCCGCTGAAGGGCCACACGCTCGTGTACATCATTTCGCATGAGAGCCGTGAGGCCGCCCGCGTTAACTGGGCCGCGTTCAACAGCGATCCGGAATGGCGGAAGGTAAAGGCCGCGTCGGAGGCGAACGGCAAGCTCGTCGAGAAGGTCGATTCCACGTACATGGAGCCGACCGATTTTTCACCTATGAAATAACGGCCGAAAGCTCGGGCAAGTCGCGCATATCGTCCAGCAGCACGTCCGGCGCGGCGTCCGCGAAGGTCTCCGGCTGCAGGCCATAGGTCACGCCATACGCGCGTATACCGGCGTTGCGCGCGGTCCGCACATCGACGGCGCTGTCGCCCACCATTACCGCGGAGCGCGGCTGCGCGCCCGTTTCCTCGAGCAGCCGCATCACGCCAACCGGATCCGGCTTTTTCTTATCGAAGCTGTTACCGCCGTATACGCGGAAGAAATGCTCGCCGACTCCGAGGCCCCGCAGAATGTGCCCGCTGATCCGTACCGGTTTGTTCGTGAGCACGGCCATGTCAGCTCCGCGCGCGCGCAATCCGTTCAGTGAATCCAAAACCCCGGGATAAAGCACGGTGTTGTCGAGACAGTGCTCGGCGTAGTAGCGGATGAAAAAATCGAGCGCTTCCGCGATTTCCGCTTCGCTCGCGTCCGGGCCCAACACACGCCGCATCAATACGGGAGCGCCGTTCCCGACGTAGGAAAAAATC
This sequence comes from Bryobacteraceae bacterium, assembly GCA_025929455.1. The sequence continues at coordinate 1,035 of JAICMB010000345.1, forward strand.
AGCTCGTCGGGAAGCGGCGCGCGGCCGCGATAGGTGAGAGTCGCATTCACGGATAGCGCCAGATCGGCGCGCGAGTCGATCAGTGTGCCGTCCAGGTCGAAAATGAACAGGCGCGCCGGCCCGCCGTGCACGCTATAGCTCCTGCTGCGCCAGCTTCGATCCGCGCACGTGATCCGACCACAGTTTCTTGACGCTGTCGCGCGTACCGTAAAAAGCGTCTTTGATTTCGCGCGGCGTTATGGCCGCGAGCACGCCGCTGGTATCGATGATGTATGGCAGCATGCGCGACTCCACTACCGAGCGCGGTGCCGGCGTGGGCGCAAACGCGAGCAGAACGGTCACCAGCACTGTGACCACAAGCACGCCGCGCACGAATCCGAAACCAAGGCCGAGCAGACGGTCGACGATCGACAGCCCCGTCCATTTGAAGAAATAGCTCAGGATGCGCCCCACGATCGCGCCCACCAGCACAAAGAACCCGAATATCAACAAAAATCCCGCGAGATTCGCCAGCGCCGGCGAGGTGATGTAGTCAGACAAGTGCGAGGCCGCGATGCCGTAGCTCCAGAACCCAAAAATCATGCCCAGCACGGCGGCCACGAAGCCCACGCCGACACGCGCGAATCCGGCGACAAATCCCGTCACCATCGATTGCAATAGAATCGCGATCAGCAGCCAATCGACCCAGTTCATAAAGACCGTCCTGTGAGCGCGCGATACGCCTCGTGATATTTCTCGCTGGTGCGCTGCGTTACCTCCGCCGGCAACTCCGGCGCGGGCGGCTGCTTGTTCCAGCCGATCGATTCGAGATAGTCGCGAACGTACTGCTTGTCGAACGAAGCTTGCGGCCCGCCAGGCTTGTATGCCGCCTTCGGCCAGAACCGCGAGGAATCGGGCGTTAAAACTTCATCGGCCAGGATCAAAGCGCCGTCGATGAAACCGAACTCGAACTTTGTGTCCGCCACTAGAATGCCTCGCGCATCCGCATAGTCCGCCGCGCGCCGGTAGATCGCCAGCGTCTTGTCACGCAGAGTTTCCGCAAGCTCACGGCCGGTTATGTCCGTCATGTGCTCGAACGAAATGTTTTCATCGTGACCGCTCTGCGCCTTGGTCGCGGGCGTGAAGATCGGCTGGGGAAGCCGATCGCTTTCCCGCAATCCCGCCGGCAGTGGAATTCCGCAGATGGATTGCGACGCCTTATACTCTTTCCATCCCGATCCCGCAATATAGCCGCGCGCCACGCACTCGATCTCGACCATGCGCGCGCGCCGCACCAGCATGGAACGGCCTTCCAGGACGTCGCGGTGCTTACGGAATGGCTCCGGAAACTTGTCCACGTTCGCCGTAATTAGATGGTTCGGAATTTCGTCGCGCAGCAGGTCCAGCCAGAACAGCGTCATCTCGGTCAGCACGCGGCCCTTGTCCGGTATCGGCGTCGGCAAAATGCAGTCGAATGCCGACAGACGATCCGTCGCCACGATCACGAGCGCGTCCGCGCCCGCCGCATATACATCGCGCACTTTACCGCGCGCGTGCATTTCCAGTTCCGGAAATCGGGTTTCGAAAAGCGGCACAGTCATTGCCACGCTCGCGTCAATCATTTTGTGAGTCGAACTCTCATTATACTGGGGGTTGCTCCTCTCAATTCTCGTGCCTGTTTATAACGAGCGCACCGTTATCGAGCGCAGTCTTGCGCAGGTGCTGACCGCCCCGCTGCCGGAGGAGATGCGACGCGAACTGGTGGTCGTGGACGATTGCTCCACCGACGGCACCGGCGCGATCCTCGAACGTTTTGCCGCCGAGCATTCCGAAATCAAACTGATTCGCAAACCTAAGAACGAGGGCAAGGGCGCCGCCGTGCGCACGGCCATTCAGCACGCCGCCGGCGACTTCTGTCTCGTCCAGGACGCGGATCTCGAATACGACCCTAACGAGTACACCCGGCTGCTGCGCCCCTTGCTCGCCGGGCACGCTGACGCCGTGTTCGGCTCGCGTTATCTCGTGAGCGAACAGACCCGCGTGCTGCCGTACTGGCACTCCATGATGAACAAGAGCCTCACGCTCCTGTCGAACATGTTTTGCAATCTGAACCTGACCGACATGGAGACCTGCTACAAGGTCTTTCGCACCGACCTGCTGAAGAGCATTCCGATCCGTTCCAACCGCTTCGGATTCGAGCCGGAAATCACGATGAAGTCGGCCAAACGCAAGCTGCGCATTTACGAAGTGCCGATCAGCTATCACGGCCGCACTTATGAAGAAGGCAAGAAGATCGGTTGGAAAGATGGCGTCAAGGCGCTCGGAGTCATTTTGCGCTTCTCGCTCATCGACGACCTGTATTCCGAGCCCTATGGGCGCGCCTTTCTGAACAATATGAGCGGCACGCCGCAGTATCTGAACTGGCTTGCCGGAACGTTGCGGCCGTATCTCGGCGACACGGTGCTCGAATTGGGCGCGGGCATCGGCAACCTCGCCGGCCGGCTGATGGGCCGCCGCATCTGTTACGTCGCCGCCGAGCGCAACCCGTTATACCTGCACGCCCTCCGCAATCGCTTTTTACGCACGCCGAACGTTTGCGTGCTGCCGCTCGATCATGAATCGCCATCCGACTACGACCGTGCGAGCGGTCCTTTCGACACCGTCCTGTGCATCAACGTATTGGAAAGCGCCCACGATCCGCGCCAGGTGATCGCGTGCGCTCGCGAAGTGCTGCGCCCCGGCGGCTCGCTGATCATCCTGGCGCCGCAGGGCGAGCGCCTGTTCGGTTCGCTCGACCGGACGCTCGGTCACCAGTGGCGCTTCGAACGCGAACCACTCGAAGCCGCGCTCGCCGACGCTGGCTTCGAAGTCACGAATATTTCCGCCATCAACAAAATCGGCCGCCCGTCCTGGTGGCTATTCAGCCGCGTACTCCAGCGCAAGCAGATCAACAAAGTGACGCTGAAGGCCTTCGACAAGTCCGTCTGGTTCTGGAAGCGCACCGAATTTCTGCTGCCCTGGAACGGCCTCTCCCTAATCATGGTCGCCCGAAAACGCCAGTAAGCTGTCCCAGTCGTTGCGGGCGAGGCCGATTAGCAATCGGCCTCAGGTTGATAACCTGCCGCGGGCCGAGCCTGCGCTGCAAGCGGATAGTTGCGTTCTGCTCTTAACCGTGAAGGAATGTAACCTATCCAAATGAATTCGCGCCCCATATAATGGTTTGAGCAGGCCTTAGACTTCCCCTAGGACCGCAAAATTTGACCGTCACCCCCACATTCACGGCCCGCAACGCGGCGCTTGCAGCATGCATTTTGGCGAGCTGTACGTATGCGTCGGCGCACGACCAGGCTTTCGAGAAAACGGTCCAACCGTTTGTCGCACAGCACTGCTACATGTGCCATAACGACAAGCTGTCGTCCGGCGGTTTGAATCTCAAGGCCTTTCAAACCAACGCCGACGTAGATTCCCACCGCGCGCAGTGGGAGATCGTGCTCGACAAGCTTAAGAGCGGGCAGATGCCGCCGAAGGGCATTCCGAAAC
>JAICMB010000668.1 GCA_025929455.1 Bryobacteraceae bacterium
CGTTCTGAAATGGGTATTGCCGCGTTTGGGAGTACCGACTTGAATGTCGCAGACGTGCGGCGTCGAGTTGCGGCGCGAAGACAAGGAAGCCACGGAGTTGGACGGCTCACAGCAGGGCGAACCTGAGTCCGCGCGGCGCCCGGGTTCTCACAAATGACGTTGCGACGCGGTCACCCCTCCAGCGCCCGCCTTAGCCACGCCTGCGCGAAGCGCATATCATGCTTCACTACGTGCAGCGATTCCCCCAAGACCGCGGCCGTCTCCTCCGCTGTCATCCCGCCGAAATAGCGCATCTCCACCAACTGCGCAAGCCGTGCATCCTCCCGCGCCAGCGCATCGAGAGCGGTGTTCAGATCGAGCAGATCGACATTCTCCACACCCGCATGCTGGTCCGCCATCACAATGACCGTCTCGACAGGCGCGGCCACTCCGTCGCCGCCGCGCTTCTTGGCCGCACGCGCACGCGCGTAGTCCACCAGCACCTGCCGCATCACGCGTGACGCCACCGCCAGAAAATGCGTGCGGTCCGCAAAACCGCCGCGCCCCGCGCCGAGCAATTTCAAATACGCCTCGTGAACCAGCGCGGTCGGCTCCAGCGTGTGCCCGGCGCGCTCCCGCCGCAGATACCGCGCCGCAATGTGACGCAGCTCATCGTAAAGCACGTCGGCGAGCCGGCTCATCGCGGTATCGTCTCCCGCGCGCAACTTCTCTAGAAGCTCGCTCACCTCTGCGTTCACGTTCACCAGCGTACCGTCACATCGCACGTCAGTGCACTATAATGAGGGCGCTTCCCAATCGCGTATGAACGACGAAGTACGGCGGCTCTTTCACGAACTCGCCGACTTGGCGCCGGCCCAGCGTGACCGCGTTCTTGCCGAACGGCGCATCGCGCCGGACATTCGCGCGGAAGTAGTCTCGTTGTTGGCTTTCGACTCCGCGGAGATTAAGTCATTTACCGCCTGCGTGGCGGACGCCGCCGGCGAAATGCTGCAGACCGCCTCCGCTACGGCTCCGCAGCCCGAGTTCTGCGGACCATATCGTCTCGTCGGCCTGCTCGGGTCCGGCGGTATGGGCACGGTCTATCTCGCCGAACGTGCTGACGGCGAAATCGAACAGCGCGTCGCCATCAAGTTGCTCCGGGCGTCCAGCCACCGCCCCGGTTGGCGCGAGCGTTTCCTCCGTGAACGTCAACTGCTCGCGTCGCTGAATCACGCCTCTATCGTCCACGTCATCGATGCCGGCCATACCGAAGACGGCCGTCCGTATCTTGCGATGGAGTACGTCGACGGCGCGCCAATCGATGTTTACGCTGCCTCTCTCGATCTGCGCGAGCGCGTACGGCTGTTGCTGCCGGTGTGCGATGCGGTCGCACATGCTCACCGGCACCTCATCATCCACCGCGATCTGAAGCCTTCGAACATTCTCGTCGATGCCGCCGGCCGTCCCAAAATACTCGACTTCGGTATTGCCAAACTGCTCGACGAAACCGGCGAGTCCACCGAGACGATGGATCGCCTGCTGACGCCCAACTACGCCAGCCCGGAGCAACTCCGCGGCGCCGCGCAGACCACCGCCACCGACATTTATTCGCTCGGCGCCGTGTTGTACAAAATCATTGCCGGGCGCTCGCCGCACGAATCCGAAACACGCGAATCGCATGCGCTGGAAGTCGTCGCCGGAACCAGGGAGATCGCGCCACTGCGGCGTGTGGACCGCAGTATCCCGGCGGATCTCGATTGCATCGTCCGTACGGCGCTGCGCCCCGAACCGGAGCAGCGCTACGCCTCCGTAGAAGGGTTCGCGGCCGATATCCGCGCCTTTCTCGAGCACCGCCCGGTGGCGGCGCGGGCGGGCGATGTTTGGTACCGCACGCGCAAGTTTCTGCGCAAATACTGGGTGCCCGTCGTCGCCGCCGCCCTCGTCGTCGCGAGTCTCAGCACCGGCCTTTATGTTGCGAATCGCGAGCGTGAGATTGCGCAGCGCCGCTTCGAACAGGTGCGCAAACTCGCTCACACCTTTGTCTTCGACCTGCACGATCAGGTTGCCAAACTCGAAGGCTCCACGAAGGTTCGCGAGACCATGGTTCGTACCGGGCTCGAATACCTCGATAACCTCTCCGCCAATGCCGAAAACGATCTCGATCTGCAGCGTGAAATTGCGACCGCATACATGAAGATCGGCGATGCCGAAGGCTTCCCCACGTACCCTAATCTCGGCCGCATTCACGACGCGGTTGCAAGTTATCGGAAAGCAGGCGCCATCTTCGAGCGCATTGCGGCGCGCGATCCCGCATACCTTCCCGATCTTGCCGCCTTCTATCTGCGCTACGCGGGGTTGGTGCGCTTCACGCACGACCTTGCGCAAGCACGCGCGCTCTCCGTCTCCGCCATTCAAACTTTCGATCGCGTGCGCGCCGGCCGCCCGTTCGACCCCGACTTGGAGACGCACTACACGGAGGCCTGGTGCACGCTCGGCGACATGGACGAAGACCTCGGCCAG
>JAICMB010000742.1 GCA_025929455.1 Bryobacteraceae bacterium
GCTGAGCATTGGCACGGGTATCGAGCCAGCGAGCGAGCAGGTCCTGCGATTCCATGAAGCTCTGCTGCTGACGAGACTGGGACTGTTCGATCAGGCGCTTCCGCGCTTCATGCCATTTGTACGGCGCGGCATTCAGAATCCGGTGCTGATCGATGGCATCGGCCTGACGGTGCTGCGGCAGGCCAAGCTGCCGCGTGAAATCGAGGCCGCGCAACACGAACTGGTGACCGCGTCGGGCAAAACCGCGTATGCGTGGATGGGGGGAGACACGAGCAAAACGGGGCCAGCGTTCGATGCGCTGTTAAAGACCTATGCGGATGCGCCCGGAGTGCATTATTTTTACGCGACGTATCTGCTGTCGTTCCGGCCCGCGGAAGAGGCGGTAAGGGAACTAAACCGCGAACTGCAAATCAATCCGCACAACGGCGACGCGCGCGCGATGATTGCCTTGTTGATGGTACGGGCGGGCGCGCCGGACACGGCATTGTCGATCGCGCGGCAAGCAGCGCAGGACGGGCCGATGAGCCCGATGGCGCAATACACGTACGGACTGATTCTTGCCGGCAAGGGCGAACTAGGCCCCGCAATCGAACACCTGCTGACGGCGGAGCGTCTCGATCCGGCGAATATCGAATATCACATGGGCCTGGCGGGCGCCTATTCCAAGGCCGGGCGCGATGAAGACGCGCGGCGCGAACGCAGGACCACAATCGCGATGGCGAAGGAGAACGGCGCGCATGCGGCGGGCAAGTAGCATCGCCGCGATCGCGTTCGCTTATGGCGCGATGGCGCAGGCCGCGCCTCCGACTAAATTTACATGTGCGACGTGCCATCGCGAGCAGGCGCACCTGCAGCCGCAGACCGCCATGGGAATCGGCATGGAGTTGCCGGAGACGCAAACGGTGCTGAAGCAGAATCCGCACCTCGCGTGTGAGAGCAACGGCTATAAATACACGATCGAGCGCGAGGACGGCGTGAGCACCTATACGGTGAGCGACGGCGTGAAGTCGTTGACGCTGCCGCTGAAGTATGCCTTCGGCGTGTACTCGCAAACCTTCGTTTTGGAGTATGGCGGGAAATACTATGAAAGCCTGGTGAGCTATTATCCGCGCGCGCATGGACTGGCAGTCACGATGGGCAGTGAGCGCGTGCGTCCGCGGAATCTGGTGGAAGCGATGGGCCGCGAGATGCCGCATTCGGAGACGGTGTCGTGTTTTGGATGTCATAGCTCGAACGCGGTGAGGCAGGGCAAGCTGACGCTCGATTCGTTGAGGCCGGGTCTGAATTGCGAGCACTGCCACACGGGCGCGGCGGCACACATGGCGGCGGTTTCTCAGGGCGAGACCGCGCCGTTGCCGAAGAAGCTCGGTGACATGCGCGCGGAAGACATGTCGAATTTCTGCGGCCAGTGCCATCGCACATGGGATGCCGTCATTCGCATGCGGGCCTGGGGACAGGTGAACGTGCGGTTCCAGCCTTACCGGCTGGCGAACAGCAAGTGCTTTCTCGGGAACGATGCGCGCATAAGCTGCACGGCGTGCCACGATCCGCACAAGCCGCTCGTTCGCGATGACGCGAGCTACGACGCGACCTGTCTGGCTTGTCACGCGCAGAAGACGGGCGCGCAACCGGTGGCCGCGAAGATGTTCAAGGCGTGTCCGGTGGCGACGAGTAAGTGTGTGAGTTGTCATATGCCGAAAGTGGAATTGCCCGGAAGTCACAGCGTGTTTACGGATCATCAGATTCGGGTGGTGCGGGCCGGGGAGGCGTATCCGGATTAGCGGGCGAGGGCAGCCGGCAAGACTGGCCGCCCCACTGCACAAGCGCTCATAATTGGATATGCGTGGGTGGAGGGCGACCGTGGTGGCCGTTGTCGCCGCGGGCGGCGTCTTTGCACAGCCAGCGCGGGTGCGCACGGCGGAACGGGCAGTCTTTTTCTCCGGTGAGGTGACGCTCGCGGATGGAACGCCTCCGCCCGATCCGGTTCTGATCCAGCGCGTGTGCAAAGGCGTCGCGCGTGATGAAACCTGGACGGATGCGGATGGGCGCTTCGGTTTCAAAGTGGGAGCGTCAGGCGAGCAGTCCGCTACACCGGATGCGGCGGCGGCCACACCCGATACTGA